>JANNXL010000292.1:0-6745 GCA_031409575.1 Hyphomicrobium sp. | reverse complement strand
GAGTCAGAGTCTGCAGTCCTACCATTAGACGATCCCCCAATGCCGGATCGGGCAGAGGGCAAAAAAACACCATCTGCGCTAGAGCCGGGCTCATAGCAGGTGGGATCGGGCGCGGCAAGCGCCCCGGCCTCAAAGTCAATTGACCCTCCCGATACGGCCAGCCTCAAGACACGGCGAGACTTTAGGCCCGGCCATACTTTAGGCATCGCAAGCCGTCAGGGGGGTGCCGCTAAATCCTCGACCGGCAGCAACTCCGGCCGGTATTCGAAGTGCATGGTGTCGTAGTGGTGCCATTTGCCGCCCCAGATAAAACCGTGCTTTTCGAAAATGCGCACGATCTCCATGGGGATCTCGTTGCGGTAGGCGATCGTGCCCGCACCCCCCTCTGCGCGAAGTCCCTCCTTCGCCCAGCGCCAATAGTCCGCGTGCTTTGCCGCCAGATCGATGGCGATGCCGTGCCCGTGGGCAGAGACGCGCGACGTGCCTGCTATAGTGCGGCATGCATATGTGCCTTGTGAGGGCGCGAGATATGTATCGAACGAGGCCGGCAATTGATCAAGCTCGGCGGAGACGGCACTGAGTTTTTTATCAACGCCGTTGACCGTTGTCACCTTGAGGCGCTGACTTTTCTTGTTTGGCAGCCAGATAACGTCGGCTAGCTTTGATGCAACGCTGTCTGACCGGCAATCGCCGTACATTTTGTTGAAGAACGCAGCATTGCGCGCGCGGCCTGGATCGCTGCCGGCGGCGGGCGGTGCTGTGAGTTGGCCCGGCGGATAGGGCTGCAAAAACATATCTTCGATGTCAGGGCTATTGAGCCACTCTGTAAATGGCTTCACGCCTTTTCCGTCGTCGAGCGGCATGCGCGTGCCATCGCGCCAGATGAGAGCGCCTGCGTCGATCCCCGCCAGTTGGGCGGGATAGGCCGCTAAGAGTCGCGCGCTGTCAGCGGCGCTGAGGTCTGTCGCGCGGGCCCCGGTTGCGACGAGTGCCACGCCTGCGCTTGCCAAGGCAGCAAACATCATGTTGGCGCGCATCGTAACCATAATCGAGGTCAGCCCCGTTGATCGCCCGGCCGGTGCATTTGCAGCCCCACGGACTGTTTCTCTTTACCTCACCGCTTCACCTGATACACTCCATTCAACTTAAACCAGTAACGCGCCTGATGAGAGGTGTGCCACGGGGCCTTTGGCTCCTTGGCAGCCGGATCCAGGCCCTGGGGATTTGCCGTGGGCGCTTGTTCAGAAGATGGAATTGAGACGGACGCAACCGGTAACGGCAACCGGCCCTCCGTCCCCGGCGATATCCCACCGGCAGACGCCAACGTGGGTCAAACGGCTCCCAAAGCCCAGCAGAATCCTCAGGTAAATCAAGCAGCCCGGCCACAAGCCAGCCGGTGGCCCTCGCACGGCTGGGACTTGGACACCGTTACTCCGACATATGGGGCGCTCGATCTGGGAACCAACAACTGCCGGCTGTTGCTCGCCAAACCATCGCGCCGCGGCTTCCGGGTTGTCGATGCGTTTTCGCGCATCATCCGGCTTGGTGAAGGTGTGGCGCAGACCGGGGTCTTGTCCGATGCCGCCATGAACCGCACCATTGAAGCCCTGCGTATTTGCGCGAGCAAACTGAACCGCAGCGGCACGGAACGCGTGCGATGCGTCGCAACCGAAGCCTGCCGGATTGCAAGCAACGGCGACACATTTCTTGCTCGTGTGAAAGACGAACTCGACCTCGACATTGAGGTATTGAGCCGGGAAGCCGAAGCCGGCCTCGCCGTTGCAGGGTGTTCGTCGCTGATCGACTACCGCGCAGACTATGTTCTGGTGTTCGACATCGGCGGCGGCTCATCGGAACTTGTCTGGCTCGATATTCAAAACCGGAGCGGAGCGGCCAGCGCAGACGGCGGCCGTCAGGCATCGCAGCTGGCCATTGATGCCTGGACGTCACTTCCCGTCGGGGTGGTCACGCTCGCTGAAACCTTTGGCGGACGCACGGTAACGGCAGACGTCTTCGAAGCCATGGTCGATCACGTCGTCCGGCTTATTCAGCCGTTCGAAGAGCAACACAAATTTTGCGCCAAGACGCGCAACGCAGATGTTCACCTGCTTGGCACGTCGGGCACTGTCACGACGGTCGCCGGCATTCACCTCGGATTGCCGCGTTACGACCGGTCGCGTGTCGATGGCTGCTGGATGCACACGCGCGACGTCCATGACATCACCTACAGCCTGCTCGATCGCAGCTACGAAGAGCGTGTTGCCGAACCCTGCATTGGCGTTGACCGGGCAGATCTCGTTTTGGCCGGATGCGCCATTCTTGAGGCCGTGCTGAGAACATGGCCGAGTGAACGGCTGCGCGTTGCCGATCGCGGCCTGCGCGAAGGCATTCTGACAACCTTGATGAATGAAGATGGCGTCTACCGGGCCGGACGCCGCCGGCGTAATGGCCGCCATGGACAGTAGAGCAGGCATTACGGCGCGCGGCGCAATCTCGCGGGATAAGAATCTGAGAGATTTGCGCGGCAAGCAGGCAACAGCCAGGACAAATTGGAATGAGTGAATGACAAAAAAGGGAACAGGCATACAGGGACCAGGTGGCGGCCAGCGCAATTTGCGCGTGGCGCTGAAAACAGCCGGCCGCCGCACGCCATCGTCGCAGCGCTGGCTTGAGCGGCAGTTGAACGACCCCTATGTGGCCGCTGCCAAGCGCGAGGGCTATCGCTCACGCGCCGCATACAAACTCAAGGAAATAGACGACAAGCACCGATTCCTAAAACCCGGACAGCGCGTGGTCGACTTAGGTGCTGCACCGGGGGGCTGGAGCCAGATTGCCGCTGAACGCGTGCGTGCCATTGAAGGCAAAGGACAAGTGGTCGCCATCGACTATCTCGGCATGGAAGCACTGGCCGGCGTTGAACTGGTTGAAATGGATTTCACGGCAGTAGGCGCAGAAGCCCGGCTGATCTCTCTTTTGCGGGATGGGCGCGCCAATGTTGTCTTGTCAGATATGGCTGCACCGACATCTGGCCATAAGGCCACCGATCATTTGCGCATCATGGGTTTGGCGGAAGCCGCCGCCGTATTTGCGTGCGAGGTGCTGGAAGAAGGTGGCGTTTTTCTCGCAAAGGTGTTTCAAGGCGGCACCGAACGCGAGCTGCTGGAACTGTTGAAAAAAACTTTTGCCACAGTGCGTCATATCAAGCCTCCTGCCAGCCGCTCTGACAGCGCTGAACTTTATGTTCTTGCGACAGGGTTTCGCGCGGCCTCCAAACTTTGATTGTGAAGCGGCACGCATGTCATGGTCACACAAGGCGCTAACCGCCTGCATCCGGCGTGCCGGGTTTAACCAGGATAACGGATGACAACTGTTGATACGCCGCCAGAGGTTTCGCGCCCGCCGGCGAAGTTCACGTCGGGCTCGCTGCTGCGGCACATTCTGATCATGACAGGGACCGGTGCTGTCGGCCTCATAGCGATTTTTGCCGGCGACTTTGCAAACATTCTATTCTTGTCTTGGTTGAGGGACGAAGCCGTTGTAGCCGCCGTTGGCTATGGCAGTACCGTATTGTTTTTCACCATCTCCATCGGAATCGGCCTTTCGATTGCGGCGGCATCACTTGTGTCTCCGGCCATTGGCGCAGGCGAACTCCAGAGGGCACGGCGGCTCTCGGCGAATGCGCATGTGGGCTCTTTCGCCGTGTCCGTGCTCGCAGCGCTCATCGTTTGGATTTTTATTCCCCAGGTTCTCACATTGCTTGGCGCGACTGGCCGCACGCATGAGCTGGCAAGCACTTACTTGCGAATTTTGGTGCCATCGACACCGCTTCTCTCATCCGCCATGACGAGTGCCGCCGTTCTGCGCTCGGTCGGCGATGCACGCCGCGCCATGAACGTCACGCTATCGATTGCCGTCGTGAATACGATTCTGGATTTGATCCTGATCGTCTGGCTTGGACTGGGAATTGAAGGCGCCGCCATGGCCTCCGTGCTGGCGCGCGCGTTCTCCATGGGTATCGGGCTTCATGGCGTCATCAACGTGCACAAACTGATGGCGGCACCAACGCTCCCCGAATTCACTGCGGATGTTCCAGCACTAGCCGGCATTGCGGTCCCAGCCATGCTGACCAATATCGCGAGCCCAATCTCAAACGGCTACATCACTGCTGCGATCTCGACCCACGGCGACAGCGCGGTCGCCGGATGGACCATCATCGGCCGGCTCGTCCCGCTGGCATTTGGTGCCATTTATGCTCTGTCTGGGTCTATTGGTCCCATCCTCGGGCAGAACTACGGTGCGGGCGATGGTGACCGTTTGCGGAAAGCCTTCACGCTGTCGCTGCTGGTGAATTTAGCCTTCACAGCGGTGGCCTGGGCCCTGCTCGCTTTTTTCGCTGTTCCGCTGACGCAGTTGATGCATGTGACCGGCGAAGCCGCTGATTTGGTCATCATGTATTGCCGCTGGATTGCCCCGCTGTTTGTGTTCATGGGCGCGTTGTTTGTTGCCAACGCTGCCTTTAACACCCTGGGCAAGCCGCATGTTTCGACAATTCTGAACTGGGGCCGTGCCACCCTCGGCACCATTCCGCTGGTTTACTATGGTGACCAGTATTCCGGTGCCGGTGGCATCCTGTGGGGGTTCATGCTCGGCGGCATCCTCTTCGGCGTGCTCGCCGTTTGGTTGTGCTATCGCCGGATTGCAGAGGTTTCAACCGGAATGAGCAAGCCGCAAGCCGCGCCAACCGCCGTCACGGCCTGACTGGAACACTTCCAATCTGTGGGCAGACGGCAACCGGGTTTGTCGCCGCCTCACGCCTGCGGTATAAGCCGGTTCGCAAGGCGGGGGCGGATAGCCTGCAATGGGGCACCGTTCTGCCTCGGTGTGCCAGAGCCAGCAGGGTTTGCAGGGACAGCGATGCCGGAGGCAACAGGATTGAAGGCGCGCTGGCGGCAACGGCTGCTTGAGCTGCCGCGTGCCGCAAAGCGCCTCGCGCTCGTTGGCTCCGACCTTATCCTCCTTTCAGCCGCGCTCTGGGGCTCGATCTCCCTGCGCTACGGCCTCTTTTACGTTCCCGAAAATTGGAGCGTCGTCCTGCTGATGGCGGCCGCTCCGCTCATTACGGTTGCCACGTTCTGGTGGTCGGGGCTGTACCGCCTCGTGACACGCTATATTTCCTACCGCGGAACAATGCAGATTTTCGGCGGCGTGGCGCTGTCGGTGCTGGTGTGGGCCCTCTTGGTGTTCATGTCCGGCCAGCTCGGTGTGCCGCGCTCTTCGATTTTGCTCTACGGATTTGCAGCCGCTGCTGTGATTGCACTCAGCCGCCAAGCTGCAGGACTCGTATTGAAAAGCGCCGGCATTGCTATTCCGGCGTTTTTACCTGAGCAGGATAAAAAGCAGGTCATTATTTATGGCGCGGGCCAGATGGGCGTGCAGCTGCTGCAATCGCTTCGCAGCGCGCGCGACCGCAAGGCCGTTGGCTTTGTCGATATCTCGCCCAGCATGTGGGGCCAGTACGTCGGCGGCGTGAAAGTGTACCGCCCAGAAAAACTCGAACACCTCATCCGCCGCGCCGGAGTTCGTGAAGTGCTGCTCGCGTTGCCCGGTTCGCAACGCAAAGAGCGCCGCCAGATTTTGCAGGAGCTTGAGCGCTTCCCGGTCGAAGTGAAGGTCCTGCCAGCTTATGAAGACTTTGCTTCCGGCCGTGTCGGTGTAGCCGATCTACGGCCAGTGGACGTGGGCGAATTGCTTGGCCGCGAGCCGGTGCAGCCGAGCCTTGAGCTCCTCGAACGCAACACCAAAGACAAGAGCATTCTGGTGACAGGTGCCGGCGGCTCAATCGGCTCGGAACTTGTGCGGCAAATATTGAAGCAGGCGCCAAAACGCATCGTGCTGTTCGACCTTTCCGAAGTCGCGCTTTATGAAATTGAGATCGAAGTTCGCGAGCGGGTCGAAGCACTTTCAGCCGACGCAGTTTCGGTTGATGTCGTCGCCGTGCTGGGCAGCGTGCTCGATGCATCTCTGGTGAATGAGACCATCAAAGCCTATGGCATCGAGACGATTTATCATGCAGCGGCTTACAAGCACGTGCCGATCGTCGAGCACAACCCGATCGCGGGTCTCAGCAACAACGTGTTCGGAGCGGCCGTAATCGCGGAGTGCGCCCGACAGCACAGTGTGGAACGTGTCGTCCTCATCTCAACCGATAAGGCTGTGCGCCCCACCAACATCATGGGCGCATCGAAACGATTGTCCGAATTGGTGCTGCAGGCGCACGCCGCCGATGGTTCGAAAACGGTCTTTACCATGGTTCGCTTTGGCAACGTGCTCGACAGTTCCGGTTCGGTGGTGCGCCGCTTCCGCAAGCAGATCCAGAATGGCGGGCCCGTGACCGTGACGCACAAAGACATCGAGCGCTTTTTTATGTCTATACCGGAAGCCGCTGAACTCGTTATTCAAGCCGGTGCCATGGCCAAGGGCGGAGAAGTGTTCGTACTGCACATGGGCGAACCTGTGAAGATCGAGGCACTGGCTCGCTTGATGATCCATCTGTCGGGGCTCGAAGTGCGCGATGAGGAAAACCCAAAAGGTGACATCGCGATCGTCTATACCGGGCTGCGGCCGGGCGAAAAACTCTACGAAGAGCTACTGATCGGTGCCAACACAACCGGCACCGAGCACGCCCGCATTTGGCAGTCGGGCGAGCCGTTCCTCTCGGCAGCCGATTTGGCGCATGAACTCGAAG
>JANNXL010000291.1:0-3748 GCA_031409575.1 Hyphomicrobium sp. | reverse complement strand
CACGCGGGCGCAAGTGTGTGGTGTCTGACACTCTGTGTCTGACACCTCGACTGCGGCTGACGGACTTTGCCGGTGCCCACACTATGCGGTGTCTGACCCGAAGTGTCAGACACCGTTCCCGTTCATCGTTGCCGGTCATCCAAACATCCTCAACCCAACCTGCTGATCAAACTCGACGTATCCCACCGCTGCCCGCCTGCCGCTTGCACCTCGGCGTAATACGTATCAACCAGTTTTGCGACGTCGAGTGTCGCGCCGTTGCGGGCGGCTTCCGCAAACACAATGCCCAGGTCCTTACGCATCCAGTCCACCGCGAACCCAAATTCAAACTGGCGCGCGTGCATCGTCTTCCAGCGGTTGTCCATCTCCCACAAACCACCGCCATCTGGCTCGCCGCCAAAGCGGCGGCTGACAGGTGCTTTGTGTTTTTGTACGGCGACAGAAATAATAAGCCGCTCGCTTCGAGCTGAAAATTTTTTCGGAGAACATCTGACTTTTGAATAATAGTTGCCTGCTAAGAATATATCAAGATCTATGCATTTCTATTGGCATTTGTAACTTTTCCTTAATGCGCGCGAGTGAAACTAAAGCTGTTCGAAGATCAAAAAAAATAGCAGCAAACAACGGCAATAATTTTCAAGCAGTTTTTCTGGCACGTCACGACAAACCTTCGTGTCTTCCTTTTAACAACGCATACAGCCGTCCACGAATTGCGACACCTTCTAAAGCCGGCATTTGGCGGAGAATACTAACACTACCGTTATCAAGACAAATCGATGTTTTTTCCTTCTATCAATACACGCAGCCGTTCACGATTTCCGGCGCCCGGTAAAGCCGGCATGTTTCGGAAAAATACTAACACCACTGATATTCAGTAAATCTTTTTAAGGTGCCACCATGACCCGTTTATTGGGAACTAAAAAAGCAGACCGTATCAATGGAAGTTCGCGCTCGGACGTGATGTCGGGTCTCGCGGGAAATGACATCCTGATCGGTGGCAACGGCAATGACCGGATCTCAGGCGGCACAGGGAACGATCAATTGTATGGCGGCGGAGGTAACGACCGCATTGCTGGCGGCAGTGGAAATGACAATCTCTGGGGCGGTTCCGGCCGCGATATCCTGTCTGGCGTCACTGGCAACGACACGCTCGTTGGCAATAGCGGTAATGACGTTCTGTATGGCGGTGCCGGCAACGACACGCTCACGGGAAGTGGTGGGAACGACTTTCTGTCCGGCGGATCGGGTATCGATAAGGCCCGGTTTTCCGGTAACTTGGCCGACTATAACTTCGTGACCGCATCTGGTGGCTTTCAGATAGCACACGCGCGTGGCTCGGCTGTGGACGGCACTGATTTTGTCGCCTCGACCGTTGAATTCCTGCAGTTCGGTAACGCCGCGCCGGTCAATATCAAATCGAGTGCGCCTATCGCGATGACCGATACCATTGCGGTGAATGAAGACAATGTATCGGCCGGGTCGAGTGTTCTCGCGAACGATTTCGACCTGCAGGCCAAACTGGGATTGGAAACCCTGGCCGTAACGCATGTCAACGGACAGGCGTTGTCCGGTGGATTGCTCACCGTGACGCTGGCATCGGGTGCCAGAGTAACAATGCTGGCCGATGGCACCTACACTTACGATCCGAACGGCGCCTATGAGAGTTTGAATAACGGTCAAAGCGCCGCCGACAGCTTCAGCTATCAGGTGTCCGATGGGCAGGGCGGCAGCGCAACTGGTGCGGTCAATGTTACCGTCAGCGGCAGCAATGACGCTGCAACAGTCCAGGTTGTGCAGAACGTCGTGCTCAATGTGTTGAGCTTGCTGTCCGTGGCGCTGAACCCAACGATCTTGATACAAGACATTGACGATGCGATTATAACGGGTGCGCAGGTGCTGATCGCGAACGGATTTCAGACCGGCGATACTCTGTTGTTCACGGCCATATCCGGCATTACCGGCAATTATGATAGTGTCAACCATCTGCTGACGCTTGCCGGAGATGCGTCGATCTCTGACTATGAATCAGCGCTTGAGTCGGTCATCTTCCAGGCGGGCGGTTTACTGTCGCTGGGCCAGCGCGACATCACCATTTCGATTAATGATGGTCAGGTCTTAAGTATTCCCAACGCTCTGGCAACGATCGATCTCGATGTCATCTTGTAAATGGCATGCGTGATCGAAGGCGTGACGCAGCACTGAAATAGTCGAGCGGAAGCACACGGCTTGCGCTTGTCTTGCTTTGCGCTTGGCAGAGCCGGTCGCACGCGGGCGCAAGTGTGTGGTGTCTGACACTCTGTGTCTGACACCTCGACTGCGGCTGACGGACTTTGCCGGTGCCCACACTATGCGGTGTCTGACCCGAAGTGTCAGACACCGATCCCGTTCACCGTTCCCGGTCATCCAAACATCCTCACCCCAACCGGCTGATCAAACTCGACGTATCCCACCGCTGCCCGCCTTCCGCTTGCACCTCGGCGTAATACGTATCAACGAGCTTTGCGACGTCGAGTGTTGCGCCGTTGCGCGCAGCTTCCGCAAACACGATGCCGAGATCCTTACGCATCCAGTCGACCGCGAACCCGAAGTCGAACTGGCGCGCGTGCATCGTCTTCCAGCGGTTGTCCATCTGCCACGATTGGGCCGCACCCTTCGAGATCGTCGCCATGACGGCATCGAGATCGAGACCGGCGCGCTCGGCAAAGTGAATGGCTTCCGACAAGCCCTGCACGAGGCCGGCAATCGCAATCTGGTTGACCATCTTGGTCAATTGCCCGGCGCCCGATGGCCCGATCAGCCGCACGGACTTTGCAAAGCAGCCGATCACAGGCTCGGCGCGTGTGAACGGTTCGAAGTCGCCGCCGGTCATGACCGTGAGCGTGCCGTTGTGCGCGCCCGCCTGTCCGCCTGAAACCGGTGCATCGAGAAAGTGCAAACCGCGTGCAGCTGCGGCGGCCGACAGCTCGCGCGCCACATCGGCCGAAGCCGTGGTGTGGTCGATGAAGACGCTGCCGGCCTTCATGGTTTGGAATGCGCCCTGTGGTCCGGTGGTGACGGCGCGCAGATCCTCGTCATTGCCAACGCAGGCGAACACGAAATCTGCGTCACGAGCGGCGTCTTCGGGCGTTGCGGCTGTCCGGCCGCTGCCGTGCGCGGCAACCCAGGCCTCCGCCTTTGCCGCGGTGCGATTGTAGACCGCAACGGTATGTCCGCCTTTGGTCGCGAGGTGTCCCGCCATCGGGCCGCCCATGACACCGAGCCCAATCCATGCGACGTTTGCCATTCTGTTATCCTTTGAAGCTTTTTGCGTGATGGATCTCATCGCACTGTAGGGGGAACCGGGTGCGTTTGCGAAGCTCAACGCTGCCCGCCTCCAGCTAAATCTGATCGTCTGACGTTGGGCCCTGACACGATCAAGAAGCACCCGGCAATTTGCCCGGCGTCTGTGCGTTCTCTTTCAACCGCTGCACGCGCCAGCGCCAGGGCTTGTGTGGTGCAGGGTGGCGCTTGGTCTTTCGTTCGCGCCGCTTTGCTTGTGCTTGAGTGAGTTTCGGCTTTTGACCTGGCGCGACCGACGTCGACACCTTGGCCGGTTTCTTCCTGATCTTGCTCATCAGCGCGTTGATCTGAGTGAGGTCGATCAGGATGTCCGAGAGTTTTTTGATCTGCGCCAGCTCGGCCCGCACCTGGTCGTGGGACATCGAGGGGTGTTGATACAAGGGTTCAGACATGGAACGGCCACCTTTGA
>JANNXL010000290.1:0-5399 GCA_031409575.1 Hyphomicrobium sp. | reverse complement strand
TGATGTGGGGCTGCCCAAGCAGGAGCACTTTCAGATACTGCTCAGCTAGAATTTCTACCTCGTGGGCCAACTCAAGGGCCGCCTCAAGCGACGCGCCGATGGCGATCTGGCCGTGATTGGCCATGAGGCACGCATCGCGATTTTTCAAGCCGGCCGCCACGAGCGCTGCCAATTCAGGCGTGCCAAATGTGGCGTAGGCCACGAGCGGAATATCGGCTCCGCCTGCCACCGCAACCATATAGTGGAATGCTGGAATCGATTTATGCGCACACGCCAACGCCGTCGCATTGAGCGAATGCGCATGAACGACGGCGTGGCGATCTGCTCGGGTTGAATATGCGGCAAGATGAAAGTGCCATTCGCTCGATGGCCTGCGCTGGCCACCCGGTGCGATGCCATCTGCATCAACGAACACGACATCATCGGGTTCAAGCTCTTCGTAAGCCATGCCAGATGGAGTGATCAGCATGCCATCGTTCCAGCGGCATGAGACGTTGCCGGAACGGCCAGGTGACAATTCGCTGAGGCTCATGACAAGCGCGGTTTCAATCACGTCTTTGCGGGCGTACTTCTCGGATGATTTTGCACCCGGCACTTTTGCTTTCTTGCTCATACGCGCTGCTTCCTTTCCGGATAGAGTGACAGCAGGCCATCTTGCGTGGCCGCACACACGCCACGCTCGGTGATAAGACCTGTCACCAGCCGTGACGGCGTCACGTCGAAGGCAGGATTTGCGGCCGTTGCACCGGGCGCCGCAATCTCGACAGTGACGACCTGTCCATCTGGCAGGCGCCCCGGCATGGTCAGCACCTCGCTGGCCGCGCGGTCTTCAATGGGGATCGCAGCACCATCGTTGAGCGTCCAATCAATCGTTGAGTGCGGCAACGCCACGTAAAACGGCACACCGTTGTCATGCGCCGCTAGCGCCTTCAGGTACGTGCCAATCTTGTTGGCGACGTCGCCATTGGCTGTGACGCGGTCTGTTCCCACGATGCATAAATCGACTTGCCCTTTTTGCATGTAGTGCCCGCCGGCATTGTCGGCGATGAGGGTGTACGGCACGCCATGAGCGCCAAGCTCAAACGCCGTGAGGGCTGCGCCCTGATTGCGCGGGCGCGTTTCGTCCACCCAAACATGCACGGGAATTCCAGCGTCGTGTGCCTGATAAATGGGAGACGTCGCTGTTCCCCAGTCAACGCACGCGAGCCAGCCCGCGTTGCAATGGGTGAGAATATTGACGCGCTCTCCGGGTTTCTTTTTTGCTGCGATGGCTTTGACAATCTCAAGACCTTGGACGCCAATACACCGGCAGGTTTCGACGTCCATGTCGGCCATGGCGGCGGCACGGGCATAAGCGGCCTCAACGCGCATCGACGGGGGCATTGGCGCAAGCAGCGAACGCATTTCTTCAAGCGCCCAGCGCAGATTGATGGCCGTCGGGCGCTGCCTGGCGAGAAGATCAATGGCAGCGCGAAGGCTCGCATCCGAAGCATCGGCGCGCATCGCGAGACAAATACCGTAGGCCGCAGTGACGCCGATCAGCGGCGCGCCGCGCACGCGCATCGTCAAGATTGCTTCGGCCGCCTGCTCAACCGTCGTCAGCGTGACGGTTTCAAGGCGATGCGGCAGCGACGTTTGATCGATGATGCCAACAGACGCATCATCATGCTGAACCCAAATAGTGCGTGTTGGCCGGCCGTTGAGGTTCATGAGGCGGTCCTATCGCGGGTCAGGTCTACTCCAACCCGCCCATAACAGGTGGACCCAACGGAATGTTGACGGTCGCATCCAACTGGCATGCCGGGCACGATAGTGCGTACCACTCGGCGTACGGACGCGCTGAGCGATCAATGATGACAAGTCCCTGCTTCTCGCAGTGCGGGCACGCCACCTGCGCATCCGGATCAATGCGCCATGCCGTGATGCGGGGCAGCACTTTTGCGATGTCATCGATGCTCAGGTCTTTGACGGCCATCCTTCAATGTCCTTCGAAAGCCAACAGCGCGTGGCTTTCAACGCCTGACGCTTTCAGACGAGCCACTCCGCCAAGTTCCGGCAAGTCTATGATAAATGCCGCCCCCACGATCTCCCCGCCCGAACGCGTGATGAGCTTAGCGGCGGCCTCTGCGGTTCCTCCGGTCGCAATCAGATCGTCGACGATGAGAATGCGCTGGCCCTTGATGATCGCATCGGCGTGGATCTCCAAGGTATCCGTGCCATATTCAAGCTCGTAGTCTTGGCTGATCGTCTTCCAGGGCAACTTGCCCTTCTTGCGGATGGGGATGAACCCGCAGCCGAGCCGGTCGGCAATGGCGCCGCCGAGGATAAACCCGCGCGCTTCAATTCCGGCCACGGCATGGACGGGCACCGTTCGGTAGGGTTCGGCCATCTGGGCGATGGCCGCCTTAAACCCCTGCCCGTCGCCCAAAAGCGTCGTGACATCACGAAACATAATGCCAGGCTTTGGGTAGTCAGGTATTGTGCGGATCAGGCTCTTCAGGTCGTTCAAGGGACACCTCGCGGTCAAAATCACGGCACAAAATAGCAATAACACCGGGTATCAGGTAGTTTACACATTGTCCGGGTAGGTGATTCGACGTGTTCCGATTTACTGAAGTTCAGCCCGCTGGCCGCGCTGCGGCAAACTCAAGTGCCCGCGCTGCGGCACGCACCCAAGGCTCATCCGCCATGTCTGACAGAAATATTCCGCTGACAGGCCAACCAGATATCGATGATTTGCCGCGCACACTGCGCCGGGAACACGAGGCGCGTGCACGTGAGGCCCGCGAACGGTCCGGGCAGATGGGCGGGCCCTCGTTGGGGTCACACACGGCACCGGCGAGCGAACCCGTATACCAAGCATCCGAAGCTTTTGACGCGAACGCAAGCACCAGCGAGCCGTTCCCGGCCGTCGTCAAAGCGCTCGACATTCCATTTGCCCAACTGGCAGCGTTTTTCGTCAAAGCCGTGATCGCCGCGATTCCAGCGCTGCTGTTGCTCATGGTGATCCTGTGGGGCGTTGGTCAGATTCTCGAAACGCTCATGCCCGAGTTTCTCAAGATGAAGATCCTGATTTCTTTCCCCAATAGCTGAGTTTCGAGCACTCAGGCTCAAACTCCAATTAGGGCTTTGCAGTCCTTGATGCAGTCGGCACACGATTCAGCACACGCCTTACAAATGGAATGTTTGGCTTCGTGTTTGCGGCATTCCTTCTCGCAATCGGCGCAAACATCCATGCAAACCTTGGCGTAGTCCTTGAGACGCGGGGACTCTAAAGCCGCCAGCTTCGCCAGTCCGGCGCACATGGGCAGCATGGCCGACACGCTCGTCATGCAGTCTTTCAAACTTGTGTCACCCATCGACAGCATCATGAGGCAGTGACTGATGCACACCTCACCGCGGTTGACGCAGACCAGAGCCTTGTCGATGATCGCCTGATGCTTCGGCGGTCCCATCATCGCGGCATGATCCATGGCGTTGTGTGAGCTTTCATCGGCCGCAACGGCGGCACCTGGCACAAACACTGCTGCCCCCGCTGTAAGAACGGCTCCCAGCGCGGTGCGGCGCGACAGGGCGTCCGCGCGCTTAATTTGGACTTGTGACGTGGTTTCAAAAGTGGCGGTCATTTGGATGACTCCGATCAAACTTTTTTTTGCAAAGATAACTGATTTTCTGTCGAGTCGTGAAGGCGTGCAACTAACTCGTGCGTTTCAACACCCGCCCGGCAACCGCATCGAGCTTGGCGAGCAGGGCTGGGTCGCGGGCGTCTGGCGGCGTGATAAGGGCCACATCCAGCGCCGTATCCGAACCGATCGGGCACACCGGATGCTGGCGCGGGAACGATTGGGCCAGCCGCGTGACGAGCCGCTGCGCCTTCTCAGTGTTTCCCGTCATGACCCGGATGATCTCGGCCACGTCAACGGAGGCATGGTCAGACCGCCAGCAGTCATAATCTGTCACCATCGCGACGGTAGCATAGGTCATCTCAGCTTCGCGCGCGAGCTTGGCTTCAGGCATGTTGGTCATGCCAATCACATCACAGCCCCAGCTGCGGTAAAGATTTGATTCCGCCCGTGTGGAGAACTGCGGGCCTTCCATGACCAAATACGTTCCACCCCGCGTGTGCGCGATCCCTTCCGCGCTCGCCGCCGCCGCAATGGCATCAACCAGAAGCGGGCTGACAGGATCAGCGACCGAGACATGCGCCACGCAGCCCGTTCCAAAAAACGATTTCTCGCGCGCAAACGTGCGGTCAATGAATTGATCGGGAAGCACGAAGTGGCCGGGCGCGTACTCTTCCTTAAGTGACCCGCACGCCGAGATCGACACGAGGTCCGTCACACCAGCCCGTTTCAACGCATCGACGTTGGCCCGGTAATTGATGGCCGATGGTGGAATTCTATGTCCGCGTCCATGGCGGGGCAAAAAGCGAACGGGCAGGCCCTCGATATCAGCAAACAACACGTCATCCGAAGCGTCTCCCCAAGGCCCCGTTACATGCTCCCAACGCGCGTTCGATAATCCAGGCAACGTGTAAAATCCGCTGCCGCCCATAATCCCGAGAACCGATTGTGTCATCACCGCCCCAATTGAATCGCCTGGCGCGTATCTAGCCTAGCTTTGCGGCAATTGAAAACACGGCAGAATTGCGCGTCATTGCCCTGCAGTTCTGAACAAAATTGCTCACACAAACCGTTGGTGTACGTTTGTCCGCAGACATCTATAAACTCTGGGTTTAGCAATCTCCGACCCCTTGATCGAGAAAGGCCACGCGTCATGAACATCGTATCGACCATCATGCAGCTTCTCGCCCCCGTCATCATCAACAAGATCGCGAGCAGCCTTGGCGTCAACCAGGGCATCGCCGGTAAAGCCATCGCAGCCATCGTGCCCGCCATCCTTGCCGGTCTCGTTGGCAAGGCATCAACGTCCAGCGGCGCTGCCGACTTGGCATCGGCGCTTGGAAAACAGGACTCGAGCATATTGGGCAATCTCGGTGGTCTCATTGGCGGACCCGGGCAGCAGTCCTATACGGATAAGGGCAACAGCGTGCTGGGATCTTTGCTCGGCGGTTCGACGGCGAGCGCGCTGGCAGGTGCGGCTGGCAAGTTCGCGGGAATCGGCGGTACCCAGAGTTCTAACTTGCTTGGCATGCTCGCACCTGTGGTTCTTGGCGGTTTGGCGCAGCAGCAGAAGGCCAGCAACTTGGATGCAGGCGGGCTGGCAACTCTCTTGGCGGGGCAGAAGGACAATATTTCTTCTGCTATGCCGGCTGGATTCTCGGACCTGCTTGCAGGCACGGGCTTGCTCGATGGGCATTCTGCACCCGCCAAGAAAGCTGCTCCCGCACCGTCCATGATGCCAAGCGCGCCGCCCTCAGCGGCTGAGAGCGTTCCGAT
>JANNXL010000289.1:0-3525 GCA_031409575.1 Hyphomicrobium sp. | reverse complement strand
CCCCCGGTTTCCAAAAGGTTCGGATAGAGCTCATAGCTCATGGCAATGTCGCGATGCGCATCTAGCAGCGTGACAAGCAGTGTGCCGCCAGACCGGCTCATGCCGCGCACAAAAATTGGATTGTCGATGGTGTCCATTTTCGTCTTCTTGAACCCCACAAAGCGGCAGCCGGGCGGCTGTCTGCCCGGGTTGCCGGTGCGCCGCTGCTATGGCCCTTAGAGACCCCATCCCGCTTCAACAATCAAGTTGGAGACGTCTCGAAGTCCGCAGAAAAATCAGCGCAGCTGGATCTAACACAGAGCCCCGGACGCAGAAAGTCGTGGGTTGCGCCTGGCTCGCCTTGACAATCAAAAGCGCTTGGCTGACGGATGATAGTGGCTCAGTTTTTTTGTTTGAGTCGATAATCACAACATGTTGGTGCTGGTGCGTTTGGGCAGCACGCCGCTGGATGCTTCGAATTGCGTCGCGGCATGGCCCTATTCCGGAGTGTTGAAGCGCGTGTAACCGCCCCTGTGGGTGACGCATTTTGTTGGGGGGTTCTCTTTGACCCAAGTACCAAATATTGGTTCCACGTTGCGCATTGCGATGCTGGCGAACAATCCGTGCGTGACAGACGCGCGCATCCGGCGCGAGGCAGAAGCGCTGGCTGGCATCGGGCATAAGCTGGTCATCTTTGCGCACTGGAAGCCCGGCCTGCCCCCGGTTGAAACCGTCAACGGTGTCGAATACCGCCGTTTCCCCATGCGCTATGTGGACCGCAAGGCGTGGCGGGCTATTGTTCATCCGCCCAAGATA
Source organism: Hyphomicrobium sp. (assembly GCA_031409575.1). Classification (GTDB taxonomy): domain Bacteria; phylum Pseudomonadota; class Alphaproteobacteria; order Rhizobiales; family Hyphomicrobiaceae; genus JANNFX01. The sequence goes on along the minus strand of JANNXL010000289.1, from coordinate 2,730 downwards.
GTACCGGCACCGGTCGCTGTTGCAAAGCCAGTACCGCAGCTCAGCGTCGATGAACTGTCCCTGCCCTTGAAACTACACCGTATTGTAAGTTTCAGTGGCACAAAATCGCTTGAGTTTGCCCGCATTCTCAAACTGCGCAGCACGAACGTCGCCGTCAGCCTGCGGGCCAAGCTCGGGGCTCGTGCCAGTCGCCAATCGTTGACCCCTTCAGGTGACAGCCTCGTGCGACACGCGAGGCATTTCACGGGTCCCGTCTCGGCGTGGAAACCAGATGTCGTGCATGCCCACGATCTTTACACTTTACTGGCCGGTGTTCGCATTGCCAAGCGCACTGGTGCCAAGCTCGTCTATGACTCGCACGAACTTGAAGTTGGCCGCAGTGGGTCATTCACAGTGCGTGAAACCCTGATGCGGGCCAGCATTGAACGCGCCCTGATCACCAGAACCGACGGTGTCATCACGGTCTGCGACAGCATTGCTGACTATCTTTCCGCACACTATAAAATCAACCGGCCGGAGGTTGTGCACAACGCACCTGCTTTGAACGCAACCCTTGATAGCGGCGTGCTGACAGACAACGTGCGCGACCGCATTGGCCTGACGCGGGATACGCCGCTGGCAATCTACGTCGGCAGTGTCACATTCAACCGCGGCGTCGAACAAAGCGTACGCGCGTTGGCACATCTGCCGCATGTTCACATGGCCACCGTCGGGCCACGCAACGCAAAAGTCGAGGCAGAGGTGCTGCGCATTGCAGACGAACTCGGCGTTCGCGACCGTTTTCACCTGATTGATCCCGTGCCTCACGACGAAGTTACGAGTTTTGTGCGCACAGCAGACGTCTCTCTCGTGACGGTGCAGAACGTGTGCCTGAGCTATAAGTACTGCTTCCCCAACAAACTGCTTGAAAGCCTTCTGTCAGGTGTGCCTGTTGTGGTGGCACGGCTCGACGAACTGGAACGCATGGTGGCATTAACAGGTGGCGGCGTTGTGGTCGACGAGACAGACCCCGTAGCCATTGCGGCCGGCATCGACGAGATCGTCCGTAACCGCGCGCGTTACGTGCTCAGTGCCGACGTGACTGAATTCCTCCGCCAGACGTACAGCTGGGAATTCCAGATCGAAAAGCTGAAGGCTTTTTACGAGCGGATGCAGCGGGTGGATGCACGTGAGGCAACCGTCGCTGGCCGGGAATTGCCCTCAGACTTGAGCGCGGATGCGCGAACCGGCGTGCGGTCCGAAAGCGTTCTTAAAGCCGGATGATTCCGCGCGCGCTGGCTATTTCTATATCCTAGCCGCATTCTCCAGCCTAACTTCAATCGGCGCTGACTTGGCACTTAAATATCGAAGCCAATTTTGCTGCTTCCAATTCTCATTAAATTGTGTTGCCGTCGAGCCGCTACTATCGAAATGCTCGATCAATTTTTGCGAGACTTGCGTCCTGTCATGGTCTGATGTGTGCTCTGACTTACTTAACCAAGTGACAGTATATATCCAATCCAGCGATTGGGCCCACCAATCGGCACGCGGTGTTGCGGTCCCAGGTTTTAAAGATCCACTCTTTGCCTATGTTGCGCCGATGTACCTTGCAGCTTGACCATTGCCGCGTAAGCCTTTTCATCTCAGATGCTGACGTAAATGCAGTTTCGGGAGCGCCCCGGCCGTCCTTAATGGATTTATCATACTGTGCCCGTTCGCTCTCGGACGTCAGCTTGGTTAGAGGCTTCATACCCAACTTATCGGATGCAAAGTGCCGGAATGTTTCATCGGGCTGCCTAACCCATCTGCGATAAGAGTAGGAGTAGTAAACCATGACCGTAGCCCGGCCACCAGGCTTGAGCACACGCCGTGCCTCTTCCAATGACCGCTGCAGATTCCCCGTATGATGGAAGCATCCAATGGCGATGACATAATCGAAACTATTTTCAGGAAACGGGCATTGCAGCATGCTGCCTTGGACGGCACGGCCTCGCAATCCGCTTTGAGTTAAACGGTGATTGACCATATGCACCGGTCCGGCTGCTATATCCAGACCGGAAAAGTCGGCACCTGATTCAGCGATTTTTTGTGATAGTGTTCCGTAGCCCAACCCGACTTCCAAGACTTTCTTACCACTCATCGATCTGAAGGGAACGAATGTTTCTAAATAGGGGTAGTATTCCAGGTACCAATCATCGAATCTCGCGAGCGAGGCAGGACTTGAGTCTTCAATGCCGAGCTTTTTTGCGAGTGCGGATCCGCAAAGCTCGTCCCAATACTCAGCGTTCTTTTTGTCGATCGACGCTTGATCGACGCCGCTGGCGTCTGCTGCTGAAACCACGTTGGGCATCGAATTCCCTTTATTCCAGTAGGACGGCTGCTTGAACGCGGACGTCTTAACCTTCCGTCGCGATTCTTCCATAATTTTTAGCGACTGTGTCCCAGAAAATAATCGCTATCCCAGGGCGACGTTACTATTGCAGCGAGACCACGGATATACGTCGCATGCCAGGCAGAGATTCGATTGAGCAGCAGCGACACCAGCACCCAATCATCAATCAAAGATCGTAAACTCGATGCTCCAGAGAGGGCACGTTGAGGAGCGGTTCATAAGGGTTACATCCTCCAGATCAAATAAGGGTACCACCAAAGGGGCAAGGTCGGGAAGTATATACTTGACATACCGCGCACGCTGACATATATTCAGGTCATCCAATCAAGGGAACGCCCCAATGATCGACTTGACCAATC
>JANNXL010000288.1:0-5864 GCA_031409575.1 Hyphomicrobium sp. | reverse complement strand
GTCGATGAAAACGAGCCGCGCCTTCGCGTCGAACAGACCGATCACTTTACTCAGCGCAGATTTTAGCGCCCCACTAGCTTGTCTACGGAGTTTAAGGATGAAGCTCTCGTTGAGAACATCTTCCTTCACTTCCTGGACATTGGCAGCAGCCATGATGTCATCAATCGGCGTCGGAAAACGACCAAGCGCGCCTGCCATCGACAGAGCGCGCTCGGCTTCGGATCTCACCTTTGCGTATTGAGCCGGTGTCAGGCGGCTATCGTCTGGCTTGATCAAGTTTTTGCTTTCTGTCGGACAAATGAAAGATATTGAAGCAGCTCTTTCTCTTCATCCAAGGTGAGATTCTCAATGGAGAAAGTCGCTGCCCGTCCATGCTTGGCAGTATTCGAGCTCCTCGCTGTCGGTGAAATATAACCCGCCCGTTCCATCAGCTTTGCGTAAGGCACTTTATAGACACTGGCTAATGAGTGCAGAACATTTGGCGAGGGCTTGGCTATGTGGCCATTCTCCAATTGACTCAGGTATGCGTTAGACACGTCCTTTCCTGTGGCTTCCTCAACGTCTCGAAGGGTTAGGCCTGTTCCTGATCGAAGGCTTTTGAGGTAAATCCCCAACGCCTCTCCCCTTTTTCCCCCATCGATTTCATCGCTCATCGGTCCTCCTCGCTATGGGTTAAAGGCGAAATCCGCCATAAAAAGCATACTCCTTCTGCTAAAACCGTCAAGCGTGCTAAACGTTGCTTGACAAACTTAGCACGCCGTGTATTTTAAGCGGGTAGGCAATAAACCCTGCAACAACACGCAAGCGCATGGAGATCATGATGGATAAAGAAGTGATGGAGGACGTTTCGACCGGCGAGGTGGTTGAAGCGATCCGTGAAGAAATCTCGGAAGAAATCGCGGATTTGGAAGATTACGCCCGCCGCGGTTAAGCGCCGCCCCACTGCCGGGGATACAAGATCAAGGTGAACGGCGAGCCGTTCGTTGTCCATGATCGCCACATCACCGGTCGTGAGGTTCTCGAACTTGCCGGTTTGACGCCGCCGAAAGACTATACACTGCGCGTGACGGTGGCCGGTCAGCGTCCGAAGAAGGTCGATCTCGATGAAAAAGTCGATCTGCGCCAGCCCGGTATCGAGAAGTTCAAGGCGCTTCCGCGTGATCAGACGGAAGGCTGAGGGCAATGCGTCGGCAGTTCGATTTGTTGCCCGAAGACGAGCAACTCCTCAAAGATTATGGCCTGCCGTGGGAAACGGTCGTGGATGGCTCCCAATGGGTTCTCATCCTCGACTTCCCTACGCACGAGGGCTATAGTCATAAGACCGTCATTGCCGCCATTCGGCTGGAAACGGGTTATCCCAACACGCCGTTGGACATGGTTTACTTTCATCCACCGCTTGCCCGCACCGATGGTCAGCCGATTGGGGCAACGCAGGCCGTGCAACAGATCGCCGGAATTTCATACCAGCGTTGGTCACGCCACCGCACCGGGCAGAACCCCTGGAAGCCGAATATCGACAGTCTCGGCACACACATCGTGTTGATCGAAGATTGGTTGCAGCGGGAGTTCGAGAAATGAGGCCGCCGATCACTTTGAGCATGACGGACGAGCAGCACCGTCGTCTGCACACCCATCTTTTCCCCGGCGACGGGAAGGAAGCGGTCGCGGTTCTTCTCTGCGCGCGCCGAGACGGCGACCGGCGGCACCGTCTGCTGGCGCGCTACATTGAAGAGATTCCGCACGAACGGTGCGATCGAACGCCGGTGAGCGTGACGTGGCAAACAGATGCCATCGAGGACTTCCTCGACCGGGCGGAAGCGGAAGGGTTGAGCTTCATCAAGATTCACAGCCATCCCAATTGCTATCCAGCCTTTTCACCAACCGACGACAAAAGTGACGGCTTGCTGCTGCCGATGGTTCGCGGCTCCACGGGGCTGGATGTCCCTCATGGCAGTGCCATCATGCTGCCATCGGGTGAGGTCTTCGGGCGTGTTCTGACTCCAGAGGGGTTGACGGCCATCGAGTGCGTCAATGTGGTCGGCGAGGATTTGCACTTCTGGTATCCGGCGGGCGGCGACAAATCCGTCCCGAACTTCGCTGCGTCACACGCGCAGATTTTTGACGAAGGCACGATCGAACGGCTGCGCCGCCTGTCGGTTGCCGTGGTTGGCTGCTCGGGCACCGGCAGCCCCGTCATCGAGCAACTTTTTCGGTTGGGCGTTGGGGAAATTGTCTTGGTCGATGAAGACCATATCGAAGATCGCAATGTCAACCGCATCCTCAATTCAACGATGGAGGACGCAGCGACAAAGCGGCCGAAAACCGATGTCATAGGCGATGCCATCGACCGTGCCGGACTTGGCACGCGCGTTATCCGTGTCAGCGGCAACCTCTGGTCGCCTCACGTCGTGCGCGAGGTCGCGCAATGTGACGTTGTGTTCGGATGTATGGATACAATCGACGGGCGTTACCTGTTGAACACCCTCGCGACGTTCTACCTGCAACCTTATTTTGATATTGGCGTGCGCCTCGACGCGGTGCGCGAAGGGCCGAACAAGGGCAAGATACGGGAAGTGTGCGGCACCGTTCACTACCTGCTTCCGGGCAAGTCTAGCCTCATGATGCGTGGCCTTTTTACCATGAAGCAAGTGGCGGATGCCGGATTGCGTCGCACCGATCCGGCCGCACACACGCAGCAAATGAAGGACGGCTATATAGCTGGAGTTCAGGGCCACCGGCCTGCCGTCATCAGCGTGAACATGTATGCAGCGTCGCTTGCCGTGAACGAATTACTCGCCAGAATTCACCCGTTCAGGGAGGAACCGAACGGCGAATACGGATCGGTCACGTTTAGCTTAACTAGCATGGAGCTGATTTACGAGCGCCATAACGAGCCTTGTGAATTGCTCGGACCGCATGTCGGCAAAGGCGATATGCGGCCATTGCTGCGGCTGACAGAACTCTCAGAAAAGCCAAAGGCATGAAATTGCTACTCAGAGTTTGGCGATGGCTTCTCCGGCGCTTCGTGGGCGACCGCTACGGCCAAAAATCGGCTCCTTATCGCACCGTCATGGTCGATGAGGCACTCCCGACAACGCTTGCTGAGGAAACGATTTACATTGTGAACGACAATGGATTTCTGGAGCAGGCAGCAATGCTCTGCCCATGCGGATGCCAGCGCACATTGCAAATGAACCTTCTGCCGGACGAACGGCCGTGCTGGCAGCTCACGCAGCACGCTGATCGAACGGCAACGCTCTTTCCTTCAGTCTGGCGGAAAAAGGATTGTGGTTCTCATTTTTGGTTTCGGCAAGGCCAAGTGTTTTGGTGCAACGAGTAGGCGAGCGGCACGCAGCACCAGCGCGTCGCCTGAACGATCGACGGTTGCTCTCGTGATCTTAGCTAAAGGCTGGCGGCTGAGGTCGAAACGCCGCGGCTCATTGCGCTGTACGAGCCTTGTCGTGATGTCGTGCAGCTAGTAAGTTGGAAGGAGTTTGAAAATGCTTGAAGGAGCTTCGAGCTCCCTTGCGCGTGCTGAACTACACCTAAATGACAAGCTCCTTTAGGAGATAGCCAATGGAAAATTACCGACTGCCGAAGCTTAGTGCGCGCCGAGGTGACACAGATGAAGCGTGGCGACTTGAACGATTGTCCTGTTTTCATGACGGCGTTGCAAGACGTGCGTCAAAGGTTGAATTGGGAAGTCAGTGGCACGGTGCCGTCAGCGCGCTGCACGATCATAAAGGCGATTTGACGGTATGGTGGCGAAGCGAGCAGGATTGGAAGTTATTTCGTGACTTGCTCCGCGCCGAATGGCGCGATTTGGGTCAATGGGTGGCGATCACAAATAAACTAGGTAACGGATTCATTTCTGCTGCGTGATCATTATAAGTATGTCCCGCCGTTTGGGATTAAACGACAGCTGGGCAAGAGCCCGACCGGCACCCCAATCCCATTTAACGATTGGGGTGTCGTCGACGTCATCAAAAGTGGGAGCTCCATATTTTTTGAACATTGCTCGACGCAGATCGTCGTACGCCGGTCTGCCTTTTGCCGCCGCTTGTCCGCCGAAGACGCGCCCGTTGTCAGTCATGAACATTGATTCGAAAATTGCTGTCCCGAAAAATTCCCGCGGCTTGTTATCCTTCAGAACCCAAACGCGTCGGCTGTCGTCGTAAGGCTGCAGCCCGGCCGGAATCGTGCTCCCAAGTTTTACGCCAAGAAATTCAGTCGGCTCGGCCTTCAGATCATCCGGAGCACCCACGCAATATCGATTCCACATGGGCGCGAAGGTTGTCCCGTTTCCTGGTTCTTTTAATAGCACTACACCTTTATCGACCCTAACGATCCAGCGCGTTGCTCCCGCCATTGCTCCAAAACTGTTCAGTGCGTTGATCGAGCCACATGCGACGCGCTCTCCGCGCCTTAGCCACGCAAAAGACTCGCCAAACTTGGCAGATTCCGGGTCCTTCATCGCAGACTTGATCGCGATTTTCGCATTTGTGAGCGTAACGCCGTCTCGTGTTGTGATCGCCGCCATTGCCTTTTGGACTTCGTCATTTTGTTGGGGCTTGTCGCCCGGATTGCGCTGCGACAACGCGATACCCAGCGACATGATTGCAACGACCGCAACCAAGCATCCTTTGGATCGGCCCTTGGCGTTTTGAGTCTTTTCCACCTTTGCCCCTAACGTCAAAGCATCCCCAACCATCACGTCAATAACCCGTTCTGGGATATCCCGAAAGCGGTTTTAGCACATGCGTGATGTCACGTTCGCTGTCGTCACCACATTATGCAAATATGCTTCAAACGCTGATCGGGGCGCGTAAAGCAGCCGGCATCAACCAAATCGAATTGGCTGAGCGGCTGGGCAAACCGCAGTCGTTCGTGTCGAAAGTTGAACGCGGCGAGCGTCGCGTCGATGTTGTCGAACTTCTCATTATCGCTCGCGCAATCGGCACGGACGAGATCCATCTTGTAAGTCAGATAGCGAAAGCATTGCCCGCGAATGCCAGGCTGTGAAAGTTTCTCTTTGAAACAAGCTGAAGTTCTATGAGGAAACCAGCAGAACGTACCTAATGCGCTGAATTCTCTAGTTTTCGATGCAAGTTCGGTTATCTGAACATGGCCTGGAGGAAACCGCCATGCCAACAATCAGACTTACGAAACGCAGCATCGACGCAATTATACCCGCCCCCACGGGACAAGTGCTCTACAGGGACGGCGACCTGCCGGGCTTCGGTCTTCGGGTCGGTAGTCGAAGCAAGGTGTTCTTTGCTGAAGGCCAGGTCCGTCGCCGCACGGTACGCGTTACGCTAGGGCGGTATGGATCAATAACGCCAGAACGTGCGCGAACACTCGCCATGCGCGCCTTAAGCGACATGGCGGATGGCCACGATCCCAACGAAGCTGACAGAATAAAACGCGCGCAGGCAATTACACTACGTGAGGCATTCGATGCCTTTTTTGAAGGCCGACCACAGCTGTCGCCAAAAACGGTTCCGAACTATCGTCGCTCAATCGACGTCTATTTGAAAGATTGGGCTGGGCGCGCGTGCGCCGATATTTCCCGCAACATGGTGCTTGACCGGCATCGCCGCATTTCTGAACAGAATGGTGCGGTCACAGCCAATAACGTCATGCGCCACTTGCGGTCGATTTATAATTATACGTCGGCGACGGCTGGGGAGCTTCCGACCAATCCCGTGTCGATTTTGACTCAATCGCGCTCCTGGGCCGTCGAGCGCCGCCGTCGCACGCTTATACCATTGCACGGCCTGCCGCGCTGGTATCGAGCCGTAATGGCAGAGGAACAAAACGCGCGAGATTTCCTTTTGGTCGCTTTGTTCACCGGCATGCGCCGA
>JANNXL010000287.1:0-1753 GCA_031409575.1 Hyphomicrobium sp. | reverse complement strand
CTCGAAACTCTCGTTCAGGCGCTCGCTGGCATAGTCTTCCAGCCGGAACGTCTTGATCAGCCGTGTGGCCGAAAGTTTCTCAGCCAACAGGGACGTCATGCCGCCCAGCTCTTGCTGTGTGCGGGTCGCCACCTGACGGATGCGCTTGGCCAGCGCCATAATCGGCATGGCCGCGAGCGGATAAACTCCCAGCACCACAAGCGAAATCAGCCAATCGAGATAAAACATCGAACCGACGAGTGCGATCACCGTGAGCGCGTCGCGCACCACGGTATTGACCGAAGCCATCACGGCTTGCTGAACAAACGTAATGTCGTTCGTCAATTTTGACATCAGGCGGCCGGGCGTGTCGCGCGACAGCCGCGCGAAGTCGGCTTTGACAAGATGCGCAAACGCCATGCGCTGCATGTCGGTCGTAATGCGCTGCACGATGCGCTGCGTGGCGACGGTCTGCAGATAGAGAAAAATGCTGCGTGTGGCGGTGATCACCACGATTGCTGCCAGTACATACGGCAGCCATTGGGTCTCGCCCTTCAGCAATGTATCGAATGACGCTTTAATGACCAGAGGATAGGCACCCGTCGCCGCAGCCAGCGCTCCTGTCAGCAACAGCGCGTGGAAAAACTCAACCCGGCGCGGCCACATCCAATCGTTGATGAACCGGCGCAGCAGCCCGCGGGCACGGCCATCGAATTCCATGCGCGGCGGGCGCGGCCGCTTCAACCCAGGTGTGGGGCCGGGCACGGGAGGAAGCTCGACGGCCGGCGGCTCGCTGCCCAGTTCTTTGCCCAGCTCTTTGGTTGGCTTGTTCTGCACGGCATCCTTTTAGCCCAGCGCCAATGGCCGGACAATTACGGGCGGCAACGACTCAACAACCGCGCCTCACCCGCTGGTGTCGCTACCCCTTGGCGGTCTCGGGCTCAAGCAAGCGATGCATATGAACGATGAAATAGCGCGTTGCGGCATGATCGACAGTACGCTGCGCGGCACCCTTCCAGGCCACATACGCCGACGCATAATCTGGAAACACGCCGACAATGTCGACCGCTGTGAGATCGCGGAATTCATGCCCGTCGAGGGACGTCAGTTCACCGCCAAAAACGAGATGCAAAAGCTGCTTTCCGCCTTGGGTCGTCCCCGTTGTCATGCTGAACCTCCGAAAACAGGCATGAGCCGATGTTGGCCCTCCCCCTTTTCCTGCCTGAGGCACCGGAGTTCCGCAAGCACGCGAGACGCTGGGCCGCAGCGGCCTAAGCGCTTGAAAGTGCCGCGAGAACCTATGTCGTGGGGTGCTGCACCGGCGACGCCTGCGGGCGCGCGCGCAAAGTGGCCCGCCATTCAAAATCGCCGTCTATTCAAAAACGACGTCTATTCGAATACGACGGGCACCAACAGCAGCAGCATGAGAAGGACCCAAAGCGCCGCGCGCTCTAACTTGGCTTCCTGCATGGCTTTCTCCCTGATGAACGCATCAGCTCGTCACCGCGTAGGCGTTCACGAATACTCCCGATTCCGGGTTGTTTGAAGCAAAAAGTTGCAGGGGCCATCGAGCGGGCCGCATTTACCAGGTGAGAATATGGTGCAGCCCGTGCCCAGCCCCCGTCATCGCCGTTGCCGCCGCCCGCCCCGTTGGCTAGGTCTGTGTCAGGGAGACATAATCCCCAAGACCTGCACTCATGTGAAATGACCCGATGTCCGCAAATCCGTTTGAAACCCACCTCGACAAGTCGCCCGCCAACTATCAGCCGCTGAC
>JANNXL010000286.1:0-2456 GCA_031409575.1 Hyphomicrobium sp. | reverse complement strand
GGGTGCCAGCACCCGCGCCGCGAACCAGAGCAATATTGAACTGTTCCAGCGCCTCGCCAATGATCTCCGCATCTCCATGGCGGGCGACGATTGCCGACACTTTGACCTGCCCCTTGTGCAGCGCCGGTACCATCATGAACTGGCCGTGCCACATGGCCAAAATAAATGGATGGTTTGCGACAACCATCTGCTCTGAGTTCGCTGGCTCTACGATCACTTTTGAGCTGCGATAGACGTGCGCAATGTACCGCGCCAATGAGCGGCCGGAAAACCGCATGACTTTCAGCTTGTTCTCCGGCGAAAAGGCCATGTCGTGCTGTCTGCCATGTTCCGCTTGCATCGCCTGTAATGAGGCGATGGAGCCGGTTTAACGCGACCGCGTTGCGCGTGCGACTCGATCGTGACGTATTTACTGCAGCCAAAGTCGCTTGCAGGGGGTCTGTATAGCGAATATTGAGCGAGTGCAAACCGGCTTCAGGCCGTTCCACGACGGGCGGCCCCGCGGGTGCCGGTCCAGGCCGCCGTGGCCGCATTTGAACGGACCTGATGGCAAAACTTCCCCTCCCGCTCCGCAAAGCCTGGAAACGCGCCAACAGACGCGCCCGGCTCACGCTTGCGACACGTTCGCCAGCGTGGGTCCGGCGGCGATTGGGCCCGGCTGGCCTGAATTTCGATATGCTGGTGCTGGATCTTGGTGTGTTGCGCACTTTTTTTTCCAACACGCACGCGATTGGCACGCAAGTCTGGCGCTCTGCCCAGCCGACTCCGGCCCAGATCCACGCCTTCGCCAAAGGCGGCATCCGCACTATCGTCAATTTGCGCGGTGAGCAACTATCGGGAAGCTACATCCTGGAAAAGAAAGCGTGCACGGAAGCAGGTATCAAACTGGTGAATTTCCAGATGCGGTCGCGTGCAGCACCGTCTCGCGAGGAACTGCGTGCCGTGCGCGATCTCTTTGACCAAGTTGAATATCCCATACTGATGCACTGCAAGTCGGGTGCCGACCGGGCAGGCCTCATGGGAGTGCTTTACCGGCATTTGAAGCTGGGCGAGCCCATCGCGGTTGCCAAGCAGGAGTTGTCGTGGAAGTTCGGCCATGTGCGCAACGCAGATACCGGCGTTCTTGACGCATTCTTCGAGCGCTACCTCTCCGACACGGCCAAACGCCCGATGCCGTTTTTCGAGTGGGTCGAGACTGTTTATGATGCCGACGAATTGAAGCGCACTTTCCACGCCAATTCCTGGGCCAACCGGCTTGTAAACGGAGTGTTGAAGCGGGAGTAGGCCTACGACCGCGCGGCGGGCATCAGCGGCACAATCTCCGCGCCCGGCTCCGAGAGCAATTGCGACCGCGCCAGCATCGCATACGTGCCGCCCTTGGCTGAAAGTTCAGCGTGGGTGCCTGTTTCGAGAATGGTGCCCCGGTCCATCACGACAATAAGATCGGCAGACTGGACGGTGGACAACCGGTGCGCAATCACCAGCGTCGTGCGGTTTTTGGTGAAGCGCGCGAGCGCGTCTTGAACGAGTTTCTCAGACTCCGTATCGAGCGCACTGGTTGCTTCGTCGAGCAGCAAGATCGGCGCATCCTTCAAAATAGCGCGCGCCAAGGCAAGCCGCTGGCGCTGCCCACCCGAAAGGCGCATGCCGCGATCACCGATCACCGTGTCGTAGCCGTGCGGCTGCTCAAGGATGAATTCGTGCGCTGCTGCGGCTTTAGAGGCCGCCTCGATCTCGGCATTCGAAGCGTTCAGCCGCCCAAGCCGGATGTTGGACCGGATGGTATCGTCGAACAGCGTCACATCCTGGCTGACGATCGAGATCGCATCGCGCAGCGAGGCAAGCGTCACGTCGCGCACATCCTGCCCATCGATCAGAATGCGTCCTGAGGTGACATCGAACAAGCGCGGCACCAAATTGATGACTGTCGACTTGCCGGCTCCCGACCTGCCAACCAGCGCCACCGTCTTGCCGCCGCTGATGGTGAGCGAAAACGAATGCACGGCTTGGGCCTCGTCGGCCCCTTCATAGATGAACGAGACCCTGTCGAAGTCGATCGCGCCTGCGCCAACGGCGAGCGCCTTGGCATCGGGCTTGTCCACAATCGAGGGCTTTTCATCGAGAATACCATAGAGGCTCTCGGCCGCTGCCAGTCCTTCTTGAACGCGCGCGGTAAGCCCGCCCACCGACCGCAAAGGCTGGGCTGCCATCAACAGCGCGGTTGTTAGCCCCATGAAATCGCCGACCGTGGAGTGCCCGCTGGCGATGCGCCAGTAGGCAATCCAGATAACGGCTGCAACCGCCGCGCCGCCTAGTGCTTCGAGAATGGATTCAAGCCGCGCCTTGTTGCTGACCGCCTTCATACGATAGCGGAACACCTGCTCGAAACTCTCGTTCAGGCGCTCGCTGGCATAGTCTTCCAGCCGGAACGTCTTGATCAGCCGTGTGGCCGAAAG
>JANNXL010000285.1:0-2395 GCA_031409575.1 Hyphomicrobium sp. | reverse complement strand
TCAGCTGGCGAAACCGGCTTCAGCCGGTTCGCGGAATATCTGCGCATCTTCGAAACTCCCATAGTCGGGGTTCAAGGCCCCGGTATCAGAGACAGCCTGGACAACGGAATGCCGCCCAGTCCGTTTAAGAGACAGCGATTGTTTCCAATTGTCAAATAATAATGTTGTATATCAATAGGTTGGAATTAGAACAATTCAAGACTGGTCATATCAGCCAGTCGTCCCTTGAGACACAGCGACCGCCGCGTACTGTTCAAAAAACAGCTTTGCGACGGTCTGATTTCCCGGAAATGTCTCAGCAGAAACAAAAGCCCACACAGACCTCAGCTAACGACGATCTTCGTATTCTTTTCGCCGTGAGCGCGGATCATCTGGAACAGCTTGGCCGCATTCTTTGGTGCCAGCCGCACGCAGCCATGCGAAGCAGGGCGGCCGAGATTGGCTGTCTCATACGTGGCGTGGATGGCGTAGCCTTCGCGGAAGAACACAGCGTGCGGCATTGGCGCATTGTTCCATTGCTTCGAACGCCACATCGCGGTCATCCATGTCGGCCGATAGGCGCCACCTGGAGTTTTGAAGCCCTTACGACCGGTTGAAACAGCCCACGTATGCATCAGCTGGCCAGACACATAGACGTTCATTTTCTGGCTATTGCGGTCGACTTCGACCGTCACTGCGCCGGGCGCACTGCCACGTTTGATCTTAGGCGTGCCATTCGAATAGACCCCATAGGCTTTAGGCTTGAACAACGAGTTTACAGACTTGGGAACTTTGCCGGCGGGGGGCCGGGCGGCCTCAGCAACACGTGTCAGCGGCCCGCCCAGCAAGAAGAGTCCCAGAAACACAGACATAACGAAACGCAACATGGCGAGTACCCCTCTTTTGATGTGTGAACTGCTAGTTGACAGAGCCGGCCCGCAGATGAATGCGGTGGCTAACGGTCAATGCGCCTGTAAACATTGGTGAGATGCATGACCAAGCACGCACCGCAGCATCGTTTAATCTCATCTTCCGGACGTTTCCTAGCGGAAAGTGTTAACAGATTGTAATCGGATGATTATTTGTGCTCGGAAAGAGTGTTGGAAGGGGTGGGATGCAGGCAACACCCCTCACCATCAACCGCCCGAACCGGGATTGTAACCGGTCATGATCACCTTGTTATAGCTGCAGGTGATTTCTTCACCGGGCTGGATGTCTCGTGCGGCGTACATTTCCATGCCGCCTTGCGTCACGATGTTGGGCTCGTCTGAGTGATTGCAAAAACGGTCATCGTCAAACGACAGCCAGTATTTGCCTTCGTCGGCGAAATACTCTGCGTAATGCAGCATACGCTCCTTTGCCGGCGGGGGCAGTTTTTCGACATCGGCCGCGCTGATTTCTTGATCGAAGCCCGGCATGAACCGCCAAACCATGGTGCCTTGCGAAATGAATTGTTTTGCAAACAGACCTAAGCCGTGATGGGGACTTGGAGCGACGGTGACGAAGACAAGGAGCATGGCTTTGACGTGGAGCCTCCGAGCATTTCAAGGATACGGCATCCTACAGGCCGCAAGCTTGCGGCCGCAAGCACGCCTGCTCTCATTGCTTGGGCTCGTGCACCTCACCTGCCCTTAAACGGGGCCATGCCTTCACGCGCCAGTTCGTCGGCGCGTTCGTTTTCGGGGTGGCCGGCGTGGCCTTTGACCCAGTGCCAGCTGACTGTGTGTGAGGTGAGCGCTGCATCGAGCCGCTGCCAAAGCTCGACGTTTTTGACCGGCTTTTTGTCGGCAGTTTTCCAGCCGTTGCGCTTCCAGCCGTGAATCCACGACGTGATGCCGTTTTTGACATACGCGCTGTCGGTATAGAGCGCGACCGTGCTCGGCCGCTTCAAGGCTTCCAGGCTCTCGATGGCCGCCAGCAATTCCATGCGGTTGTTTGTCGTGTCACGCTCGCCGCCGTTCAATTCTTTGCGGTGCTCGCCATAAATCAAAATTGCGCCCCAGCCGCCCGGCCCTGGATTTCCCGAACACGCGCCGTCGGTGTAGATTGTTAGCTTGGTTGCGTCGCTCATGCGGGCTCCGCATCAAGGCCATAATCTCCGATCCCCTGCACACCCTGATGGAACTTCAGCCGTGCGATGAAGTCGTGCGGGTCGTGCGGGCGCACCAGCGCGTCCTTGGGCGTGTTGATCCAGTCGAACGTGCGCGTCAGCAGGAAGCGCAAGGCCGCTCCGCGTGCGAGCATCGGCATGGCGGCATGTTCTGCAACAGTCAAAGGGCGCACGGCGTTATAGGCCGTCAGCAGCGCGCGTCCCTTCTCGACGTTGAATGAGTGGTCTTGATCAAAGCACCAGGCATTGAGACAGATCGCAATGTCGTAGGCGAGCGCATCATTGCAGGCGAAATAGAAGTCGATC
>JANNXL010000284.1:0-13433 GCA_031409575.1 Hyphomicrobium sp. | reverse complement strand
GGACGAACCTAGCGCCCGTGTCGCGGCCAACCCAATGTTGCGCGCCAGTGTCTGCCTCGCAGTCGCGGCAGCAATCGTTTTTGGCGGTGTTTTCGCGGCGGGTGGAAAGTTCTAAAGCAGCTGCCCCTACGCCGCCTGAGCGGCAGCCTTTACCGCAGCAACGATATCGCCAACGACACCGTTCACGAGTTGCTCGTTGTCGTGTTCTGCCATGACTCGAATAACAGGTTCGGTGCCCGAAGGCCGGATGACCAACCGGCCGCCTTCGCCAAGTTTCAGCTTCGCGCCTTCGATCACTTTCAGAACTTTGGCGTCTTGCAAAGGATGACCCTTGTCGTAGCGCACGTTCTGCAGAATTTGCGGCAGCGGAGTGAACTTTGCGCACACTTCGGAAACGGGCTTGCCGGTTGCAACGGCACACGCCAGCACCTGCAACGCCGAGACCAATCCATCACCCGTGGTCGTGAACTCTGACAGAACAATGTGGCCCGACTGTTCACCGCCGACGTTGTAGCCGTGCTTGCGCATATGTTCGGTGACATAGCGGTCGCCAACGGGCGTGCGCACCATCGACAGGCCGAGCGTCTTCAGATGCCGTTCGAGCCCAAGGTTGCTCATCACAGTTGCAACGATGCCGCCCGCCGCAAGCTTGCCGCGCCGGTGCCAGCTTTCCGCGATGACCGCCATCAGCTGGTCGCCATCGACGATGTTGCCTTTTTCATCGACGATCACGACACGGTCGGCGTCGCCATCGAGCGCGATACCGATATCGGCACGCACCTCACGGACTTTTTCGACCAGCGCCTCAGGTGCCGTTGATCCGCACTTGTGATTGATGTTGCGGCCGTTGGGTTCGACGCCGATCTTGATAACTTCGGCACCCAATTCCCACAGCGCTTCGGGAGCCACTTTGTAGGCCGCGCCATTGGCGCAATCGATCACGATGCGCAGGCCGCTCAACTTCAAATTCTTCGGCAGCGTGCGCTTTGCAAATTCGATGTAACGCTCTTGCGCGCTCTCGACGCGCGTCGCGCGGCCAATGCGATCTGGTGATGCGAGAATAGCAGAGGTATCGCTGTCGATCAGACGCTCGATCTCGCGCTCAACATCATCTGAAAGCTTGTAGCCATCAGGATCGAAGAGCTTGATGCCGTTGTCGTCGTAGCGGTTATGAGACGCCGAAATCATCACGCCAATATCGGCGCGCAGGGAGCGCGTCAGCATGGCGACGGCGGGTGTTGGCATAGGCCCGAGCAAAAACACATCCATGCCGACCGCCGTGAAGCCCGACATTAGAGCCGCTTCGAGCATATACCCGGACAGGCGTGTGTCCTTGCCAATGACGACGCGATGCCGGTGGCTGCCGCTTTGGAACAGGCGGCCAGCCGCCATGCCCACCTTCATGGCAACCTCCGACGTCATCGGATGGCGGTTGGAAAGCCCGCGAATGCCGTCGGTTCCGAAGTAGCGGCGCGTCATAAAGTGCCTCGCAACGAAATGGGGATGCTTGTTTTAGGGCCAGAACCCGCAACCAAGCCGGGGCGAATCTCAGTGTCTTATATGACGCGCACTCGATCTGGTCACGCTTCACATCATGTAACGGTTTCTTTCAGCCGCGTCTCTGCCTTGCACACAGGCGGGCATGTTCTTTCGAGATGGCAGGATTGCTGGAAGTGACCGGGAGCGGACGACCAAGAAAATGCCGCCGCGCGCGTTAGTCAAGACCCCGCAAACGCTTGCCCGCAGCACGGCAATTGGTCATTGTCACGCCCGTTGGCGGCCGTCGTCCGCAGTGACTGGGCATGGACTGGGGAAACGAGGGACATGGCAACTTTTCTGGCGGTCGCAAACCGCAAAGGAGGTGTGGGCAAATCCACGGTGGCTGTCATGCTGGCCCACGCCTTCTCCGTCTGGGGCAACAAACGCGTCCTCATTCTTGATCTCGATTCGCAATGTAATTCGTCGATGATTTTACTCGGCGGCGAAGGCTGGGTTACCGCACGCGCCGCACGGCGCACGGTTGCCGACTTTTTTGCAGAGTCCTTTGACACCAACGCACGCTCGCCCATCGACTATCTGGTCGAGGGCGTGGGCGACGTAACGGCTGCCAGCGGCGCACCGCCGACGCTGTCACTGTTACCGGGGTCGCTGCTGCTGGATGACGTGCAAGGCGATCTGTTTCTTGCTTATGCGTCACGGCGTGAAGCCCCCGATATGGGTGCGGGCCTCAGAGGCTGGTTCGAAAATCTCATGCGCCGCTTCGATCCGTTTTTCGATGTCGTTATTCTCGACTGCGCGCCCGGATTGTCGTTCGCCGCGCTCGCCGCGCTTTACACAGCCGATAAAGTGCTCGTGCCCTTTCGCGCCGACTACGTGTCGCTGCACGCCGTGGACCGGGTGGCACTCATTATCGAGCAGAAGTCCAACCTGGATGAATTGAGTGACGTCGCCCTCGAGGAACGCCGTTATGCCTGTCTGGCCAATTACGTGCGCGACAATCCGCGCGAACGATTGCTGATAGAGGAATTGGGGCTAGCTCATCCCATGCTTGCCACACAGCTGCCCCTCCGCGATGGCATAGCTAATGCCTTCGATTGGTTTGCACACCGGCGTACCATCGAAGATAAATACGGAAGTGCAACTCCGGAAGTACGCAAACTCTATGATGAGGTCGGCAAGCTTATCGCGGTTCCAGCGATGGCTTAGCGGCTTTTACGCGGCTCAATGTTGATGCAATGTAACGTGCCGACAGGGATCTCTGGATCTGATGGCTAAAGAAACACAAAGCGAAACGGACAAACGCCTCAAGGCGTTCTTCCGCGAAACGATCCTATCCGAGCCCGGCATGACGGGCGAGAAGGCAGACCAAATTGCCGCCCGCTGCGTCGAGTCGATCGATACCGTGCTCACCAAGACCGGAGCTGCGGCGGTGTCGCAAAAAGCCCCGGCCGCCGCGCCTGTGGTTCCGCAATTTGATCCCTTTGCTTTCAGCGCCGTCTCTGTGTTTGCACGCAAAGGCCGTGATGCGCTCCTTGCCCGCCTTGGAGAGATTGCAAGTGCGGAGGACCTGCGCGAGTTTGCCATGGCGCAGCACATTGCTATCGACCAGACACTCACGAAAGCTGAAGATTTGCGGCTCGACATTATCAAGGGCACGGAACGGCGCATTGCAGCCCGTCGCGCTGCGGCGAGTTAGTTTTATTTGGCGCGCACCACCGGCTCGCTGGCGTTGAACCGGCTGGTGCACGCATTAGGACGCTGCAAACGACCCGGCACGCGGCAACTCAGACTCGGTGCGCCGCGCCTCGATGGCCGCAACGAAAGCAGCGCGCACGTCAGAATTTGTGAAGGCATGGTGCGGAATGGCGAGCCCTAGACCCGGTTCAAGCCAGAGCAGCACCAGGCCACGCTCATCGGTTACATCTTGAATGACGGGCCAGGCATAGTGGGCCGACATTTGCGGCGCGGCGGCGCTTAAGCCCGAAGGGGTTATCGTCACCGTGTGCTCCGACAGGGTCGGCCCGTCCGCGCGCACAAGCTTTTTTGACTGATCAAGATAGTGGAGCCACATAAAACCCAAAACCACGGCCGCACCGGCTACAAATCCAAGGGTGAGTTCGAGGTGCGAGACGGGTTCTTGCGTCACTATGGGGAGCAACTGGTCGAGGACTTGGAGCAACCCAAACGTCACAACAAAGAGTGCTATCCAACGCACAACAGGTTTATGCCAAATTCCGCCAACAGCGATTTTATCCATCCGGTCGCGCACGGCGTAGCGGTAGTTGGAGAGGTCCTGTTCGTTGAGCTTGAACGTCACGTCCATGGTGCCTCCGTCTGGTGAAGCCCGAAGGCATGTCCGGCTGGCGCGACGGCTCAGTCCTAACTCAGCGCCGTCTCAGATCCCAAGCTCGCGGCCTGCCAGACACAGATTGCCTGACGCGTTGCGGCAACATCATGAACACGAATGATCTGCACCCCCTGAGCAATACTCGAGAGTGCCGCCGCGATGGACCCATACACACGGTCTTTGGGGTCGTCCACATTGCACAGCTGACCGATCAGCTTCTTGCGTGAGGCGCCCAGAAGCACTGGCACGCCAAGCCCGTGATAGAGGCTCATGGCCGAAAGCACTGCCACGTTGTGATGCAAGTGCTTGCCAAAGCCGATACCTGGATCGACGACAAGTCTTGCCTTTGGAATGCCCACGGCCACACAGGCCTTGATGCGGCTTTCGAGAAAATCGAACACATCCAGCGCAACATCGGAGTATTGCGGATTGTCGTTCATGGTTTTGGGATCGCCCTGGGCATGCATCAGCATGATGGGCAGGCCGGTGCGCGCCGCTGTCTCCAGCGCGCTTGGATCATGCGTGAGGGCCGACACATCGTTTAAGATGTCGGCTCCCGCCTCCGCCGCACGCGCCATCACGCCGGCCTTGCGGGTATCGATGGAAATGCGTGCCTCGGTTTTGCCACGCAGGCCCTCCAGCACCGGCATGACGCGTTTGAGTTCTTCATCGAGTGTCACGGCATCCGACCCCGGCCGTGTGCTCTCGCCGCCTATGTCGAGAATGCTGGCGCCCTCATCTACGAGCCGAAGACCGTGGTCGATGGCAGCTTGCACCGATGTCAGCCGGCCGCCGTCTGAAAAGCTGTCCGGCGTGACGTTGACGATGCCCATGATGGCTGGCTGTTCCAGCGAAAGTCCGGCAAGCCGCGCACGAGGTGCCGTGAGCGCTTCCAGCAGCTCTGATGCCGCCAGCGTGTGCCGGCCCCAGTCGCGATCAAACACATCGCTAAGGCCGATGTGGCGGCGTGTGGCCTCAGGGCCGACGCGCTCGATCATTTCAAGCGCTGTGAAGCCGAGCCGCGTACCAGCAAGCGGCATGATGCCCGGCATTGTATTTTCAAAGGGCTCACCCGGCAAAACGACGGTGCCCAGGGGCTTCAAATAGAGGGATCGGTTCATGGAAAATAGGCCGGCCGGATGAGGAATTGCGTCAAGGCATCCCTATAGCGCAGGCCCGGCGGCGCGGGCAGCCTAAATAGGGGTATCAGAGCCCGCGCAAAAGAAAGCGGCCCGGAGTTCTGAGAACTCCGGGCCGCCTGCAGTGTCAGAGCAATTGGCTCGTTACTTAGCCAATTACTGCGAAGTCGCTTGCCGACAATGACGCAACGCCGTCGATCACTGCGACTGCAACCGGATCGTAGACCGAGCCGCTGCCATCAAGGTCAGCCCAGAGGATCTTCGTGTCGGTCTCATAGATGAAGCGCGTGGTCGCAGACGTGGCGAGATGGCTGGTGCCTGTTTCGAAGGCCGAAGCGTGGAGGAAAGAGCCGGCAACGACGTTGACGTTGCTTGCCATGTTGAAACCAGACTTCGAGACCAGGATCAGGTCGGTCTCACCTGGGTCGAGGTCGACCTTGTCGAAAGCTTCGTAGCGGTCAAGCCCGAGATTGATCTGAGCCTGGAAGTAATCTCTGCTGTTGGCTTTGCCGACGAGCAGGTCGTCTCCAGCGTCGCCGCGCATGACGTCATCCGTCACGGCGCCTGCGTAGATGGTGTCATTTCCAGCGCCGCCAGCAATAATACCAGCGACCGTATCTGAGCCAGTGAGCGTGTCTTTCAGGCGCGAGCCTTCAAGGTGTTCCACGTTTGCCCAAGTGTCGCCTGCTGCACCGCCGCTGGCAACGCTCGTCTGCATGTTGACGTTCACACCCGAGCTCGAGTCCGAGTATGAGAGCCAGTCGCCGCCCGACCAGAAGGTGTTGCTCGTGACGACAATCGCCCTTGTATCTGTGCCACCGTCGATCACATCAACGCCGAGGGCAGCAATCATCTTGTCGTTGCCTGCATTGCCGCTGAGCGTGTCGTTGCCGACGCCGCCATTGACGATGTCGTCGCCGTCGCCGCCCGAAAGTGCGTCGTTGCCGACGCTGCCCAGCAAGGTGTCGTTGCCGATGCCGCCAGAGATCGTGTCAGCGTCGTAGCCGCCGTCCATATAATCGTTGCCGTCGCCGCCGTTGATTGTGTCAATGCCCGTGCCGCCGAGGAGCTTGTCGTTGCCGTCCTGGCCATTGAGCGTGTCGTTGCCTGCATCGCCTGTGACGTAGTCGTTGCCAATGCCGGCGTTGATCAAGTCATTGCCTGAGTTCCCGGAAATGACATCGGCAGCGCCTGTGCCCGTAAGCGTCTCGCCAGCAGTTGTGCCTCTAATTCTAGCCATAGTTTCTCTCTCCCAAGAAAAATAATCCGATCAGACGTGATCGCTACGCAGACACTTTCATCGAGGGGCGAGAAAGAGCAGAGGACCGATCCGTGAGAACAGTTCTACGTGGAGACCCTCAACAAATTCTGAATTTGGATTGTTCTGGTGCAGAATGAGAGCGAAGCGGTTACGTCCGCAGTAATGGGATCGTTACAATTGGCCCGTGTATTCGTTTACGAAATGTAAAAAATTGGACCTCTGCAAATTGACGAACGCGGCGCAAATAAAGGCCGGAACGTCAAAATTCGCCAGTGCGGCGGCTCACATATGGTTCATAAAAAAAACCGGCCGCGGATGATGCCGCGGCCGGTACATTAGTAAGAGCTTAAGCCGTGGCGCGTTACGCCTCAGCCCAAGGGTTGTGGTTCCAAACCGCCAGTGCCAGGTTCTTCACGCGGTTTCGTGCGGCCCGCTGTTGGAACCGCAGAACTTGGCTGGCCTTTCGAGCCGTCATCGTCGGTAGAGCGCACGATTGTCTCGCCGCGCATGACAGCTTTGACTTCCTCGCCCGAAAGCGTTTCGTGCTCCAGCAGCGCCTTTGCCACGGCATGGAGCTTGTCAACATTGCCGGTCAGGATGCGCCGCGCGGTTTCTTCGCCGCGCGTGATCAGTGCGCGAATTTCTTCGTCGATCAGCTTGGCGGTCTCATCCGACAGGTTCTTGGTCTGCGTCACCGAGTGACCCAGGAAGACTTCCTGCTCATTGCCATTATACCGGACGCGGCCGAGGCGGTCAGACATCCCCCACTCCGTCACCATGGCGCGGCCCAGCTGGGTCGCCATCTGAATGTCGCCAGTTGCCCCATTGGTCACGTTGTCTGGACCACCCAGGATCATTTCAGCTTCACGGCCGCCGAACAGCACTGCCAGGCGCGCTTCGCACCAGCCGCGGGTGCGGCTGTAACGGTCGCCTTCCGGCAAGTTCATAGTCACACCCAGCGCACGGCCGCGCGGAATGATCGTCACCTTGTGGAGCGGATCATACGGTACTTCGAGGCCGACAATGGCGTGGCCTGCTTCGTGATAGGCGGTGTTGCGCTTTTCTTCCTCGCTCATGACCATAGAGCGGCGTTCCGCACCCATCATGACCTTGTCTTTGGCGTCTTCGAACTCAGCCTGCGTCACGAGCCGCTTGTTGCGGCGTGCGGCCAGCAGGGCGGCCTCGTTGACGAGGTTGGCCAGATCCGCCCCCGAGAAGCCTGGCGTGCCGCGGGCAATCACCTTGGGATCGATGCCCGGTGCCATCGGCACTTTTTTCATGTGCACGCGCAAAATCTTTTCGCGGCCCAAAACGTCGGGATTTGGAACCATGACTTGACGGTCAAAGCGGCCTGGACGCAGCAAAGCCGGATCCAGCACGTCAGGACGGTTGGTGGCAGCAATAATAATGATGCCTTCGTTGGCTTCGAAGCCATCCATTTCCACCAGCAACTGGTTCAGAGTCTGTTCGCGCTCGTCGTTACCGCCGCCCAGGCCCGCACCACGGTGACGGCCGACGGCGTCGATTTCGTCGATAAAGATAATGCAGGGCGCATTCTTCTTCGCCTGTTCGAACATGTCACGCACGCGGCTTGCACCAACGCCGACGAACATTTCGACAAAGTCAGAGCCTGAAATCGTGAAGAAGGGCACATTGGCTTCACCGGCCACCGCACGCGCGATCAGTGTTTTACCGGTGCCCGGGGGGCCAACCAGCAAAGCGCCACGGGGAATGCGGCCACCAAGCCGTTGATACTTTTGCGGATCGCGCAGGAACTCAACGATTTCTTCGAGGTCCGTCTTGGCTTCGTCGACACCGGCAACGTCATCGAACGTGACGCGGCCCTGGCGTTCGGTGAGAAGCTTTGCTTTCGATTTGCCAAAACCCATGGCGCGGCCCGAACCGGACTGCATCTGGCGCATGAAGAAAATCCACACGCCAATCAGCAACAGCATTGGGAACCAGTTGATCAGCATGTTCGACAGCGACGGCATGTCTTCATCGGACGGCCGGGCGTTGAATTTGACTTCCTTTTTCTGCAGCCGTTCGACGAGGCCAGGATCCTCGGGCGCATACGTGGTGAACTGGGGACCGCCATCGGTCAGCGTGCCATAAATGCGGTTGCCGGCCAGCGTCACTTCGCTGACCTTGCCGCTCTCAACGGCTGCCAAGAACTCGGAATACTTCATATCCGAGCGGTGGCTCTGTGCCGGGTTGTTCACCAAATTGAAGAGCGCGGCGAGCAGCACCAACAGAGCCACCCAAATCGCGAGCTTCTGAAAATTAGGATTCATCTTTTTATCCTGGTTTGCACCCCTGAATTTGTCCGTTCCATCGGGCGGGGGGCAGCGTTGGCTCGCGATAATACGCACGTTCTGCGCCAGTCGCGGCGGTCAGTGAGTTAAGATAGGCGTGCTCGGCGTGTTTGCCAAGTTTACGGGCCAATATTCTTCCTGGGTCACGTCAATTTGCCGTCTGGTCCAGATGGCTCTCATCAAACGTGAACAGAAGAGCCTAGAACAATGGCCGCGCTTGGCAAATGGGCTCATTTCCTAACAAGGGACCTGCCAGAATCAGAAATTGATCAGCAAAATAGGGCACAGCGATCAGCGTCTCTGCCTGGAAAAAGCCGGGCAAAGTGGCTCCCGCCTGGGCTGGGATGTCTCGCGTCAGCGTGCCGCGCAGGGTTGCATACGCTTTTCTGCCCAGCGCACGAACTGAAATAGGGCCCGCACTTGCCATGGCCAAGGCCTGAGGACAACTCTTAAGGCTCACAGCAAACCGCCGGTCCCACACGGCTGATTGACCCGGCGAAATGACTATTACAGGCAGCACTGGGCGCGCGGCCTCACGAAAAACCTGAAGGAGGTTCTTCGTCCCGCTCCACCTTAAGGCACATCCGCCCAATGTGGCCGAGGTCCCCCGGCCAGCGCTGCAGATTTGAGACTCAAGGTCCTCGATTTGCGAGAGCTGAGCTGCCTCAGCCTGCCCGCTTTGGGACTCGATCAACCGGCCAAGCACCCTGACGCGCGCTTCTGCGGGGGCCGCCTGAAAGGTTTGCAAGTCAAGAGATGCATAGGCGCCGCCGTGGCGATTGAGTCCACACGAGACAGCAAAGTCATCCGTGAGCCGCTCCAGGGCCTCGTCCGCGCGAGCCAGCCGCCGGGCACTGAGTGCCAGCTTTCCGGATTGCAAGCCGAGCGCAGACAGAGCCGGCTGGGCTTCCCGTAAGCGCACCCGCTCGAAATCGGTGTTGGCGTTGCTGGGGTCTTCCAGCCAGACGCCGCCAGTGAGCGCAAGTGTTTCGACAAGCCGGTCCTTGGGTACGGTGAGGAAGGGCCGCAGCACGGTGATGCCGTGCATCGCTGTGCGAGCCCGCATCCCGCCCAGACCGCGTGTGCCGCTGCCCCGCGCCAGGCGCATCAGCAGTGTCTCTGCCTGGTCATCGGCATGGTGCGCGGTGATGAGACAGCGAAGCGGCTGACCGCGCTCATGCTCGGCGTGAAGCCAACCGCTGATCAGTTCATAACGCGCCGAGCGTGCTGCTGCCTGAAGCCCTGTCTGCGGCTTGACGCCTTCCCACACCAGGGTCTGATGAGAAAAGCCGAGGCGCGCCGCTTCAGCTTTGACGAATGCGGCTTCAGCGGCACTCTCAATCCGCAATTGATGATCGACGGTGACAACCTGGATTTGATCTCTCAGACCGCGCGCCCGAATCTCGCAATACCGCGCAACGAGGTGCAGCAAAGCCATGCTGTCGGCACCACCTGACACGGCAAGCGCAACAGGCGCAGACAATGACGTGCCAAGCAGGCTTTCAAGTTCGTGATCGCCAATCGCTTGCGACTTGGCGGCGGTCATGGCTCAGGTACAACCGGCGCGCTGACGCTCGGCTTCCGCTTTGGTTTTCAGAACCGGACGCGCATTGGGATACTTTGTATTGAGCTGACGCAATGCGGCACAGGCATCGTCCTTGCGGCCCAGCTGCACAAGTGATGCGGCCCGGCGCAACTGTGCTTCGGGAGCCTTGGTGCTTGACCCGTAACTTGACGTCACGAGATCGAAGGCTTCGGCGGCATCGCCGAAATTCTTCTGCATGTAGTGAGATTCGCCAAGCCAAAAGAGGGCATCTGGCGCGAGCGCATCGCGCGGATGCTTGCGCAAAAACTCTTCAAAGCCGGACTGTGCCGCACCGTAGTTTTGGCCGAGCAAGTAGCCATAGGCGCTGGAATATAGCTGCTGCGGGTCGGCGCCATCGCTCGGGTTCAGTGCCGCCATTGGGCCAGGTGCAGCTGAGCCCAAAGCGCCTGGCGCTGTTGCGCCAGGAATATCGGGCAAGGCTTCACCGGCCTTGGCGGGGGCAGGCTCGCCAGACAGCAACCCGCCAATCGCGTCGGTTGATCCGGGCGCAGACGTGACTGTTGTCGAACCAAAGCTGCTCACTGTGCCGCCCGATAGCGCCGGTTGACCAGCAGATGTCACGGGCGGTGTGCCAGCCGGTAATTCAGACCTGCGATCACCGCGCTGCGCGCGCAGATCGTTCGACATCTGCTGCATCTGGGCTGTCAGGGACTGCACCTGCGCTTCGAGGCTTTGAACGCGTGCGGTATCGGCACCACTCCCGGGCGCGCCCGCGCGGGCGGGAGCGACAGTGGGTGAAGCCGGCGGCACCTTGGCGAGCGACTCGAGCGTGCCGATCACCACCTGCATATCGACGATTTGTTCTTCGAGCTGTTCCACGCGCTGGCGCAACCCTGCATCGCCTCCACCTGAGGCCGGTGCTACAGCCTGCTTTTGCGTTGCGGATTTTTGAGCCGGGGCCTTGGGCGTTGCCTGTCCGGCAGGAGCTGTGGCGGGATCCTGTGCGCGCGCCAAGCCGCTCATCGTTGCCACAAATGTTGAGCCGAAAATCGCCAGTGCCAGTGCACAAGCTCTGGCTCGCGCCGCCAATCCGAAGGATGTCTGAACCATGTTGCTCAGCTTCTGCACAATCATTCCCCTCATCGGGCCACACGAACAGGCCGCAACCGAATACACATATTCTAACAGATTTGAGCGCCTACCAGCGACGCACAATGCTGGCCAAACTAGCGCACCAGCGTTGCATAGTGAGACGCCACGTTATCGCGCGTCCGGGTCGGCAGCTGACTGTGCCAGCGGGCTCCTCACCGGCAGACGCGGTTCTGCGCCTTGCAAGCTCATCTGCCGCCAGTTTGCTGGCCGGACCGGCGTCAAAACCGACACGGCCCGGCGATTTTGGGCCTGACAGGCCGTTTCTGCGCAATCGGAAATCGGGGCCTGGCGGCCCCACGGCACGGTATTGATCCGCCGCGGCGCAACGCCCTCTGCGGCCAACCGGTCGCGCACGGCCTCGGCGCGGGCCTGCGAAAGTTCATCCATGTCCTGAGAACTCAGAGGCGGATCATCGGCGTGGCCTTCAACAGTCACATTCCATTGCGGACGTTTGATGAGCCAAGCGGCCTGAGCAGCAATCACTGCGCGGGCGCGTGTGCCAAGCTCGGCACTGCTCGCACCAAAGAACACACGGTCTCCGGCAGCGGTGACAAACTGTTGCGCGTCTGATTCTGTGTATCGCTTTTGATTTGGTGCGGCGGCTTCTCCATCGGCAGCAGCACCACCTGGATCATTGGATTGGACATCGTCCGCCGTTGGCTTTGCCGGCGGGCCTATTGCACCGGGTTCCGCCTTCACCTGAGGTGCTTGCGGCGCTGCGGTGTACAGCTGCCCCAAATGACGCCGTGCATCTGCTGCCCGTGGTCCATCGGGAGCGGCTTCAACCGTTTTTTCGAACAGTCGTTCGGCTTGCACAAAATTACCTGCCTCCAGAGCCTGCAATGCTTGCGCATAAAACGCCGCTGCATTGCCAACCCCCGCAGCTGGGCTGTCCTGCTGCGCAGAGGAGCGCCCGGCAGTCTCCGAGGTCGCGTCGCGGGCCTGGATGTCGATCGTACCTAACAAAACCTCATCGTCCGAATCCGATGCATCTTGAGCAGAATCGAATGAGGGTGATGTCAGGCTTCGGGGCACTTGTCCGGCAACCGGAACAGCGGCCAACGCGATGAGGGAGATGGCGCTCATCGAGACAACCCGAAAAGCCCCCCACGCCAACTGGACGCCAGAGCGCCGCATCGTCAAACCTTTGTCAAAAATCCACTACTCTCTTAGTTAGGGATAGGGGGCCAATACGGCCAAACTTAGCCTCACGACCTGGCTGTAAGCGGCGAGCCGGTCAGTGAATTATGAGGCTGCCCGGCTGTTGAGAACGGTCTGCGCGCGGCGGTTCTGCGACCAGCACGAGATGTCGTCGCAAACGGCGACGGGGCGTTCTTTGCCGTAGGAAATGGTGCGCAGGCGCGCCGCGTTGATGCCGTTCTGGGCAAGATAATTGCGCACGGTCGTCGCGCGGCGTGCACCTAGCGCGATGTTATATTCCCGCGTGCCGCGCTCGTCGGCATGACCTTCCACGGTGATGGTGAACTGGGAATACTGCTTCAGCCATTGAGCCTGCTTCTGCAGAATGCCTTGGGCTTCAGGCGTCAGGTCGGAACTGTCGGACGAAAAGTAGACAAGATCACCCACATTGACGCTGAAATCACGCTGTGTGCCGGGCGTGACGGGGCCTTTACCGTCGCGGCCTTGATTGAGCGCTGCGTCCGGATTTGTTTCCTGATTGGCGCACGCTCCAGCTGCCAAAACGGCCGCGGTGAGAAACACTGCCCGCGCGAGCCTCATAAAATTAAGAGCCGCCATACCTAGTCCTTTCGAGGCTCGACGGGCAGCACAAATCCCCCGGAGCCAATAAAACACCGAATCCCATCCCGTGGGATAACCGACCGTTCGTACCAAAATGTGGCCGCGGGCGGTGATGAATTGGACAATAAACCCCAGCAATGTGACGCACCTGATCACAATCTAGGGGGAAGTCATCTTTGAGCAACCCACACCGGCCGTGCCGAATATTGAGCGCGAAAGGCCGGCACAAAACAGAACGGGTTGCCAGCGCTAAGCGATGGCAACCCGATCATGCAGTGCAACGTCTGAGAACATCTGCCCCAGACGAAACTCTTAAGCTCTTAGCGAGCCTGGCCAGCCACGGGGGCTTCAGCGCCGAGCTTCATGGGAGCTGCTTCTTCGCGACGGCAAGCGCCGAGAGCGACAGCAACGA
>JANNXL010000283.1:0-9071 GCA_031409575.1 Hyphomicrobium sp. | reverse complement strand
TTGAGGACTATCTCGCAACCGGAGGCCGCGGTTTTGATGAAATGCCGCTCGACGACGTTTTCGAGTATCTGCCGTACGTGTGGATTGCAACGCTTGGGGCCTTCCTGGCCAGTGCATACTATGCGCTGCGCCAGACCCCGGGGGGCTATCGCTACAAGACTTGGCAACTCCTCATGGCAGTACTCTTGTTATGCGGCGTACTGGGCGCGGGCTTGCACGCAGCCGACGCTGGCCGCCGGGTTCACGAATTCCTAAGCACCAACGTCGTTGAGTACGATCGCCTCACCCGGTCGCCCGCAAAATTACCTCCAACTCCTGGCCTTGGCATTCTCACGGGATCCGTCCTGTCGTTCGACGGCAAATCGACCGTCTCTGTGAAAGATTTTACTGGCAAAGTCTGGACCGTTGACGTGTCGGGCGCCAAGATTACTCTTGATGCGCCTTTGGGCGGGGACGAAGACGTGGAAATCAGCGGCGTGCAAACCGGCGCCGGCGCCTTCAAGGCGCAGGTCATAAAAGATTGGGACTAACCCTATACTTGCGCGCGCCTGGCGGCACGCGCCTGATGACTTTTTTCGCGCCCGATGAAAAAAACCGGCAAACCCCCGCGTAGTGTCTAGTGACGGTGCAGCACAATCCTTGCTGCAGCGATCTTCAATCGCTGGAGTGAAAAACGCCGATGGAGCGCGCAAGCGTTTCCGGCCAAGCGGCTCATTTTGGCAATTTGAATTCCTCTTCATCGAGCTATGTGGAGTCCTTCCATGCCCATCAATCCTACTGACTTCGTCTCTGGAATCACAAATCCGTATCTGCCTCTGACGCCGGGTCAAACCTTAGTATACGAAACCCCAGATGGCTCGGAAGTCGTCAGGTTTCAGATCACTCGGGAAACGCGGGTGATCCAAGGCGTGACGTGCATTGTGGTCCATGACCAAGGTTTTGTGGATGGTCAGCTGCATGAAAACACGTTCGACTATTTCGCTCAGGACACCAGCGGCAACGTCTGGTACTTCGGCGAAGACGTGCAAAACTTCGAAAACGGACACGTGATCAATACCAATGGCTCGTGGCTAGCGGGCGTCAATGGAGCGGAGCCTGGCATCGTCATGCAGGCCAATCCGGCTGTTGGCCAATCTTATAACCAGGAGAATTCACCCGGCATCGCAGAAGATAAGGGTGAGGTGGTCAGCACCATCGGTTTTGCCGAAGTCCCCTACGGCTCGGCTGTGAATGTAGTGCAGATCCATGAATCCACCCCGCTCGACCCCACTCTGGACGAGTACAAGACCTATGCCGCTGGCATCGGCCAGATGCTCGCCATCAGCCTAACGACAGGCGACGCAGAAAGCCTTATTCGCATTGAATTTGATGGAACCGCCGGCAACGACGCTCTCACCGGCAAATTTGGCGCCGACCTGCTCAGAGGCTTGGCAGGATCAGATACCATGCAGGGTCTGGGAGGTGACGACGCGCTCATCGGCGGACTTGGCCGCGATTTCCTCACTGGTGGAGATGGGCGCGATACGTTTGACTTTAACTTCATTAAAGAGACTGGCAAAACAGCTGCCACACGTGACGTGGTAACGGACTTCACGCGCGGGCAGGACCATATCGACATCAAAACCATCGACGCGAACTCGCACAAATCAGGCAATCAGGCCTTTCATTTTATTGGCCAGCAGAAGTTTCATCACGACGAAGGCGAATTGCGTTACAAGGTCGTGAGCTCGGGCGTCATAGTGCAGGGTGACATTAACGGCGATGGCCGTGCTGATTTCACCATCGAAGTCGATAGTCTTGTAGCGCTATCCAAGAGCGATTTCATCCTCTAACGACTTCTTGATATGTCCAGCTATTGCGTTCGCAGGTAGGCAAGCCAAAACGAACGTCTTAGCTGGGTAGATCATGTCCCTTATATGTAGTTCGCACATAGGCTTGCCCTCGGAGGGTTGACAGCGATACATGCTCCAAGCACGCTGAGCTCATGATATTGGGCAAAGGTGCATGGAAGCGCGAAATCCGAAAGTGAGAATTCGGCCGATCACTGTCAATCCATTTGGATGGCGGTTTGGTTGGGCATGCTTGCCGTGCCCGACCTTGAATGTTTTTGGTG
This sequence comes from Hyphomicrobium sp., assembly GCA_031409575.1. Taxonomy (GTDB): domain Bacteria; phylum Pseudomonadota; class Alphaproteobacteria; order Rhizobiales; family Hyphomicrobiaceae; genus JANNFX01. Next base: position 6,958 of record JANNXL010000283.1, on the reverse strand, counting down.
TCATAGCCATCGGCGGGCTCGTTGGCCTCTCACCTCAATGTTCAAATGCAGCTGATGCTGCATCCGCTTGCTGCGCCGAACTCGAGCAGCGCCTCGCCGAACTCGAGGCGATGAGCGCCCGAGGTGGAAAGCATGGTTTCGAAGTCAAAGTGTCCGGCTCGATCAATCATGCGATTTTGACCTGGGATGATGGAAACGCGCGGGACACCGCAGTTGTCACCAACGAAAACGACAATTCGACAGTAACCCTCGAAGGAGAGTCCGAAGAAACCGGCGGCTGGTCCGTTGGAATTGTGATCGACCTTGACATCGTGAGCATGGGGTCGAGCGAGTTGAACCAGCGGCAATCGCGGCGCAGCGCTTCAATCGAGCCTGGCGAGGTTTCCGTGTGGATCCGGAATGAGCAGCTCGGTCAGATATCCGTGGGCCTGACCAACGCTAGGGGAGCCTCGGGCGGGGCCAATGAATCCGATCTATCGAATACGGAAGTTGCGGCCTATGTCGGTGTCACTGACATTGGCGGTAACTTGTTCTTGCACCGTTCGGGGGCGCGCGGCCGCAATGGGCTTGCCGGTGTGACATGGGACGATCTCATCGACAGTTTGGACACGCCTGACGGCAATGTCATCGCCTACGATTCCCCTGAGCTCGCTGGTTTTTCATTCTCGACTTTATGGGGTGAAGACGACGTGTGGAATACGGGCTTAGCCTACCGCGGCAATATCGGCGGCCACCTCGAGATTGCAGCAGCTGCGGCCTATAACGAGAACCACCAAGGAGAGCGGGACGATCTACTCGACCATAGAGTTGCAACTGGATCGGTTTCACTGCTGCACACGCCCACTGGGCTAAACCTGTCGTTCGCAGCCGGTCAGCGGCAATACTTGCAACGGGTTTCTTACAATGACGGGTCAATCGCAACTCCAGACAGTCCCTTCTTCCACTATCTCAAGGCTGGCTGGCGAAATCGCATCTTTGCCACAGGCGAAACAGCGTTCTATGCCGAATTTGGGCGTTTCTTTGATTTCCTGGGTCGCGACACGAGTGAGGAGTTGGTCGCTGGACTGCGCGGGACGGACGTTGCCAGAGTCTGTGCTGGTGCAGGACAGGCTTGCCTCGTGTCAGCAAGTGAGGCCGCTGTCTGGGGCCTTGGAATTGTACAATCCATCAACACGGCTGGCACGCAGCTCTATCTCGGCTATCGTCACTTCGACACCAATGTCGATCTGGTTGACGCGTCGAATGCGAAGATCCGCTCAATCCCGGTCGACGGGCTGGAGACAGTTATCGGCGGAGTTCTTATCGAATTCTAGCAGTGAGATTCCGACAGCTAGTCGTCCGCTTCGGGTCAAAATTCGCCGTCGGCTCTCAGTGTTTGGCGCTCTGCTCTCTAAAACCAGACAACCTCACCCACCCTACGCCTGTCCTTCGGTCTGGAAAATCGTTGAGACGAGGGCTTCGCGGCTTTCCTTGCCGGCCCAGACGACAAACTGGAACGCCTGATAGTAGCGTTCACAGCCTTCAAGCGCGGCTTTCAACATGGCCTCGCATTGGCCAACCGTCGCGACCTGATCATTCAGAAGAATGGCGTGGCGGAACATCACCAAGCCTTCTTGCGTCCACAAATCAAAATGGCCGAGCCACAGCTGCTCGTTGATCTGGGCGACGAGCTTGTACATTTCGTTCAAGCGATTGGGCGGCACCTTGAAATCAAAGGCACATGCCAAGTGCAGCGCTTCCAGATCATCGCGCCAGTTGAGCGAGACGTGATAGTCGGTCCAGTTGCCGCCAACGATGAGGGTCAACTCATCGTCGCCCGTGCGCTCGCAGGCCCAGTCATGCCGGTTGGCCAGTTGCTCCATCAGATCGATGGGGCTTAGAACGCGTTCCGATTTTCTTTCGGGCAATCCCATACCGTCTCCTCGGAGCCCGCCCTTTGACCACATACAGAAGTGGGGCACGCCACAGCAGTGGGGCGGACCGGATGGCCGCCCGTCTTCAAGACGCCCGACACAAGCATCAGGCCCCCGCGAGTCGCAAGCACAGGCCCCGTTTGTCCACGGACAAAGTCACACAAAGCCCGGGAATGCTGGGTCTACGGGTCGTCATCAACACGTCATCGGGTATGATGTTGAAAAGGTGGCGCGCCGCGTCAGCACTGGGGAAAAGCCGATCTGCGCCACTCGACTTTAACCGGCAGAACGGAAGCCGCGTCTGCTGCTTCGGAAGCGCTCACTCAAACCGAGGAACGACCGGCGGCACGTTCGAGCGCGTCGATGCGGGCGGCAAGCTGGTCAAGCCGTGCGGCCAAGGTATCGTTTTCGGCGCGTGCCTTTTCGGCCATGGCTTTGACGGCCTCGAATGTTTCGCGGTCGACCACATCCATATCCTTGAGCATGCGCTCGCCCTGGGAGCGCATGATGCCCTCGACTTCCTTGCGCACGCCCTGGGCGGCGCCCGCCGCGTCGGTCATCAGCTTGGCGATCTCATCGAAAACGCGGCCAGTGGTCTGTGTCATGGGGAGTCCTCGGGGTCTAATTCTCTGATTTCACTATGATCTTGAGTGAACCCGCATGCAAGGGCCCGAAACGCACACGCCCTGCGGGAGCGCTTGACAGGCAAGCCATTCGCCCGGCAAGTGCGCCTCGTCCGGTGATCCATAGGCTTCGGCATGCTTGCATTTACACTTGCCTATCCCAACATCGGCCCGGTCGCCTTCTCCATCGGCCCGGTCAGCATCAAGTGGTACGGTTTGGCCTATTCCGCTGGACTGATCATCGCCTGGCTCACAATCCGGCGGCTGTTGCAGACGCCGCGGCTGTGGGCGGGTGCGCGCGCGCCGTTCGTCGCCGATCTCGCCGACAACCTGGTGCTGTACGTTATCATCGGCACCGTGATCGGCGGGCGGCTCGGTCAGGTGCTGCTTTATGATCTCAGCTTTTACGCGGCCAACCCGTCTGAGATCTTGCAAGTGTGGAAGGGCGGCATGTCGTTTCACGGCGCGCTGGCCGGCGCGGGGCTGGCGATCCTCTATTTCGCGAAACGCATGCAGTTGTCTGCACTCACATCGATGGACCTGTGCTGTGCTGGCATGCCGCTTGGCCTCATCATCGGGCGGCTGGCAAACTTCATCAACTCAGAACACTGGGGCCGGGCAACGGATGTGCCGTGGGCGATGGTGTTTCCCAATGGCGGGCCGCTGCCGCGTCACCCGAGCCAGTTGTACGAGGCGGCGCTTGAAGGCGTGGTCATGTACATCATCATCCGGCTCGCCACGCATTGGTATGGTGCACTGAAGCGCCCGGGCCTCGTCGCCGGCATCTGGCTGGTATGGTATGGCATCGCGCGCATGATCTGCGAGTTTTTCCGCCAGCCGGAACTCGGGCACGCCTTGAACATCGGCCCGTTCACGGCAGGGCAGATTTACTGCATCCCCATGCTCGTGCTCGGGGGCGCCCTCATCGTCCTTGCCAACCGCGCTGCTCGAAGGGACCCGGCACGACCATGATCCTGCTGGAACTGCCCTTCCCCAACATTGATCCCGTGGCCTTCTCGCTCGGCCCGATCGCCATCAAATGGTATGGAATTGCATATCTCGCGGGACTCATCCTTGGCTCGTTCTACATTCGCCGCCTGCTGCAAACACCGCGGCTTTGGACCGGTGGCAAGGCCCCGTTCGAGGCGTTCAAAGTTGATGACCTTCTGATTTACATGACCGTGGGCGTGATCGTTGGCGGGCGGCTCGGCTCGGTGCTGCTTTATGAGCCCTCAAGCTATTTCAACGATCCGCTCAAAGTGCTCATGATCTGGAAGGGCGGCATGGCCTTTCATGGGGCGCTGCTGGGAACCGGCGTCGCCGCGTGGCTGTTTGCGCGGCGCAACAACGCGCCCGTATTGGGCGTCATGGATGTGTGCGCGGCGGCAGTGCCGATAGGCCTCTTTTTCGGCCGCCTTGCGAACTTCATAAACGGTGAATTGTTTGGCCGCCCGACAGAGGCCGCGTGGGGCATGGTGTTTCCGCGCGTTCTCGAAACCTATCCGCAGTTTGCCGGTATCGAACCGGCAACGCGGCATCCAAGCCAAGTGTACGAGGCAGGCCTTGAAGGCCTCGCGCTTTGGCTGTTCTTACGAGTTCTCACACACCACCGCGACGCGCTCAAACAGCCGGGACTGGTGCTGTCGATGTTCCTCATGGGCTATGGCTGCGCGCGCGCCTTCTGCGAATTGTTCCGCCAGCCCGATCCGGCGCACGCGCTCACCATGGGCATTCTCACGCCTGGCATCGCCTATTCCATCCCGATGATTTTGCTCGGGCTCTATTTCCTGGTGGTGTCGCGCCGGTCGCAAGCGCCGTGAGCGGCGCGCCCTATGATCCTGCCGCACGGCGCGACACGCCCTTAGCGTTAAAGCTGAAGGAGCGCATCGCACGAGAGGGGCCGATCCCGGTTGCCGGATATATGCAGGCGTGCCTGCAAGATCCCGAGTATGGCTACTACGTCAAGCAGCCGGCCATCGGTGCCAAAGGCGGCTTCGTCACTGCGCCTGAGATCAGTCAGGTGTTCGGCGAATTGATTGGGCTCTGGTGCGTTGCAGTCTGGCAGCAGATGGGTTCGCCAAACCCCTTTAATTTAGTCGAATTCGGCCCTGGACGCGGCACGCTGATGCGCGACGCCCTGCGGGCCATGCGCGTGCGCCCCGAAATTCTGAGCTGCCTGCGCGTGATTTTAATCGAGACCAGCACCACACTGCGCGAGACGCAAAAGGCTGCACTTGCCGGTTCTGGCGTGCCGGTCTCATGGATCGGCAAACTCGACTCCGCCGAAGATCCAAAACTTCCAGCCATCGTTCTCGCCAATGAATTCATCGACTCCCAGCCGATCCAGCAGTTCGTGCGCACGGCAGAGGGTTGGGCTGTCCGCACCGTCGGCCTCGACCCGTATGGCGCTCTGGTGTTCATGGCCGGACCCTATTGCGCCGAATATGTTGCGCGCGATCTAGAGCAGCGCTTCCCCAGCGCCGCCCCCGGCGATGTGTGTGAAGTGCATTCTCTGGAACATGAATTTGTGGATGCCCTCCTCAATCAACCTTCAAAAGCGGCCGCGCTCCTCATCGACTATGGACATCCCGCCACGCAGCCAGGCGACACGCTGCAAGCGATCCGCGCGCATCGCCACGAGCATCCCCTCACCTCGCCTGGCGAAGCGGATCTCACGGCACAGGTCGATTTTGCCCAGGTGGCGGGCGGCTTGAGTGGCGCACACACCGCCATCGACGGCCCCATCACGCAAGCGGAATTCCTCGGCCGCCTCGGCATCATTGAGCGCGCCTCAAAGCTCATGAGCGCCAATCCTGCGAGGGCCGCCGAAATCGAAGCCGGCGTTGCCCGCCTCATCGCCCCCACCGGCATGGGCAGCCGCTTTAAGGTTATTGGCGTGCGCAGCAGCGGATTAAACACCCTGCCGGGGTTTTGAGCGGCGGGCGGTGATTGTGCGGGCGCGCCGGTTTGGTTAAAAGCGCTTTGGAACACTCTGAAATTTTTTTGTGTCATGCGTCTGCGTTTAGTCCGTAATATGATCTCCGGGCTAAGCATCGCGGCGGGAGAAATCATGAGCAGCGCACGAGTCGTCAGCACCTTCCTCATGGGATTGGTGCTCACCACGGGACATGCCGAGAGTGCCGTGAAGATCGCGCGCGCGATGGCGATCCCGGCCTGCACGGTCTTCGTGGATGCGGCGAGCAGTGGCGGCAGCGGCACGGCGCAAGCGCCGCACAAGACGATCGCTGCTGCCGTGGACGCCGCTGATCCGGGCGCCATTATCTGCGTCGCGGAGGGAACTTATCCCGAGCAACTCAAGCCCGGCGAAAAATACTTCACGCTCGCGGGGGGCTTTCAGCGCGGCAAGGGTTTCAAAGTTCGCGATAGCGCCGCTTACATCACCAAGGCGCAAGGCAAAGGCGGCTCGTTCCTGCGCATCGAAGATCCCGGCCCCAAGGACGGCCAGCTCACCGCCATCGACGGTTTTGAAATCACAGGCTATTCGCAAGCCATCGTCCGCGAGTTCTATGAATCCCAGCGCTTCGACATCACCAATAACTTCATTCACGACAACGTCTGCGCCGACCAAACGCTCGCCGGTGCAGGCTTCGCGCTCGCCAATGTGTCGGGAACCATCAAGGGCAACGTCCTCCGCAAAAACTCCTGCGGCCGCGGCGGCGGCGGCTTTCTCAACGACGCCACGAATGAGAACAAGGTTTCGATTGAGGGCAATCTCGTCGACGGCAACGCGGGTACCGAGCCCGAGAGTGCGCACGGCGGCGGACTTTACTTTTTTGGCAATACACTCAGCATTTCAGACAATGAGATCATCAACAACAGCGTGACGCAATGGGGCGGCGGGCTCTACCTCGGCGCTTTTACCCCAGGCAATCAGCCGACAACCGCGACGCTCAGCGGCAATGTTTACCGGAACAACCGGGCCGGTGACTCAGGCGGCGGCTTTTTCTGCGACGACGGCGCGACGTGCATCGCCTCAAACGAGATTTACGATCGCAACTGCGGCGGCAACATCCTGGTCGATGGCGGTTCCGGCGGCTCGGGTCCGACGACGACGCGCTTTGATCACATCACCAACACCGGCGCCCTCGACGTCGGCTGTAAAGGTCCTGGCACCGGCATGTTTGCCGACACCTATGAAGCCCTCGCCCCCGATTCCCACACCATCTCCAACGCGATCTTCTGGGGCAACGCCGAAGGGCAAGACTTCGCCGTCAGCTGCGGCTCGGGCTGCAGCCAATTGAAAGTGAGCGTCAGCAATTCGATGGTGCAGACGAAGTATGGCGACGGCAGCATAAAAATAGCCTTCGGAGCTGGCAACATCGCGCCAGCCGATCCATTGTTCGTTGCCCCCGGCAAGGGCGATTTTCGTCTCCAGCCGGGCAGCCCTGCCATTGGCAAGGG
>JANNXL010000282.1:0-2394 GCA_031409575.1 Hyphomicrobium sp. | reverse complement strand
ATGCCCTTGAACACCTTGCGCTTGCCGGGGCGGTTCAGCGTGTTAACGGCCTTCACCTTGACGTTGAAGAGCGCTTCGACCGCTGCCTTGATTTCCGTCTTGTTCGCCTTGGGGGCCACTTTTAAAATGACTTGGTTGGCTTCCGCGACGAGCGTTGATTTTTCGGTGATCACCGGCGACAGGATCACGTCATATGCTTTGAGTTTCATGACTTGAACCTCGCCTCGATGGCCTCGACAGCATCCTTGGTGAGGACCAGCTTCTTGCGGCGCAGGATGTCGTACACGTTGAGGCCTTGAACCGGCAGCACATCGATGTGCGGGATGTTCCGGGCCGCACGCGAGAAGTTCGCTTCGATTTCCGCGCCGCCAATGATCAAGGCGTTCGTAAACTCGAGTTGGGCGAACTGCTGCAGCAGAGAGGCCGTCTTGCCGTTTGAAGTGGCGCTGTCAATGACAACAATCTCGCCGGCCTTTGCCTTGGCCGATAGCGCGTGACGCAGTGCGAGCGCGCGGACCTTCTTGGGCATATCGATGGCGTGGCTGCGCGGCTTGGGGCCATGGGCCTTGCCGCCGCCGCGGAACTGCGGAGCAGACCGGTCGCCGTGGCGTGCGCCGCCCGAACCCTTCTGCTTCACAAACTTCTTACCCGTGACCGTCACTTCTGAGCGGTCCTGCGAGTGTTGCGTGCCAGCCATGCGCTTCATCAGCTGATAGCGGATCATGCGATGGATAAGGTCGGTGCGCGGCTCAAGACCGAAAATGGTATCGCTCAATTCAACCGAACCGGCGGCCTTCGCATCGAGCGTGGTGACATTCGCCTTCATCACGCTTGCTCCTTCTTATCGGCCGTGATCACCGCAACCTTGGGCTTGAAAGCACCAGGCTTGGGCGCGTCTTTGTGTGCAGCTTTCTTGACGGCATCGCGCACGATTACCCAGCCGCCCTTTGAACCGGGCACAGCGCCGCGGATCATCAGAAGGCCGCGCTCAACGTCAGTCTTGACGACGACGAGGTTCTGCGTGGTGACGCGATCGTCGCCCATGTGGCCGGCCATCTTCTTGCCCTTGAACACCTTGCCGGGGTCCTGGCGCTGACCGGTCGAACCGAGTGCACGGTGCGTCACCGACACGCCGTGCGTGGCGCGCAATCCGCCGAAGTTCCAGCGCTTCATGGCACCCTGGAAGCCCTTGCCCTGGCTGGTGCCCGTCACATCGACGAACTGGCCTGGGACGAAGTGGTCGGCTGTGATCTCGGCACCCTGTTCGATGAGGTTGGCCGGCGAGACGCGGAACTCCGCGAGCTTGCGCTTGGGCTCGACTTCAGCGATGGCGAACGTGCCACGCTCTGACTTGCGCAACCGCGAAGCCTTCCGTGTGCCAACGCCGACCTGAATGGCCGTGTAACCGTTCTTTTCTTCAGTGCGGTGGGACAGAACCTGCAACTTCTCCATCTTCAAAACCGTGACAGGGATGTGTTCCCCGGCGTCGGTGAAGATTCGGGTCATGCCCACTTTCTGTGCAATCACTCCGGAACGCATCTGAGCATTCCTTCCTTTCAAAGGGTCGTGCGCGCGAGGCAAAAGAAGCCGGCGCTAGAGGACCCGAAACTTCTAGAGCTTAATCTCGACGTCAACACCGGCGGCCAGGTCGAGCTTCATCAAAGCATCAACCGTCTGCGGCGTGGGATCCACGATATCCAAAAGGCGCTTGTGCGTGCGCATTTCGAACTGCTCGCGGCTCTTTTTGTCGACGTGGGGTGAACGGTTCACCGTAAAACGCTCAATGCGCGTCGGCAGCGGGATGGGCCCGCGGACTTCGGCGCCCGTGCGCTTTGCCGTGTTCACGATTTCACGCGTCGAAGCATCGAGAATACGATGATCAAACGCCTTCAACCGGATTCGGATATTCTGGCCGTTCATGTTTTTCGAGACCTGCGAAAAGCGAAGGAAGCGCCCCGACTAGGACGCCTCCTCTACCAATTGACCTACTATTCAACGATTTTCGTAACGACGCCTGCACCGACGGTGCGGCCGCCTTCACGGATCGCGAAGCGAACTTTTTCTTCCATGGCAATCGGCGACACCAGTTCGATATCAACCGAGATATTGTCGCCCGGCATCACCATTTCCGTACCTTCGGGCAGCGTGACCACACCGGTCACGTCCGTCGTGCGGAAGTAGAACTGCGGACGGTAGTTGGTAAAGAACGGCGTGTGACGGCCACCCTCTTCCTTCGTCAGAATGTAAGCCTCGGCCTTGAACTTCGAATGCGGCTTGATCGAACCCGGAGCCGCCAACACCTGGCCGCGCTCCACATCCTCACGCTTCGTACCACGCAGCAACGCGCCGATGTTGTCGCCCGCCTGCCCGCTGTCCAGCAGCTTGCGGAACATC
>JANNXL010000281.1:0-1872 GCA_031409575.1 Hyphomicrobium sp. | reverse complement strand
CTCACGAGCCGGCGCGAGGCCAGATGGATTTTCTTGAACACGTCGCGGTTCATCGCGCATTTTTGGGCCGTAACGGAGCCTGCCGCTCCCGCGCCGATGATGAGAACTGTATCCAATGCCGTGCTCCCAAGGTTCGAATGTCAATCGAGTGAGGGAACGCGATAGAGCACACTGTTCAAGATTTCAAGGAACAGGTGAATTGTGACAGGTCTGCGGCTTAGGCTCGGAGCCGCAAGGGCCTTCCGGCAACCGCTGCATTATGTTAAATTTTGAGGATGAACCTGCCCTTGAAACATATGACTGCTGAGGAGTTTGCCGCTTGGGCTGAGCTGCAAGAGCTTGGCCGCTATGAGCTGATTGACGGGGTGGTGGTGACGATGAATGCGGAAAGAAGTCTTCACGCCGTCGTCAAATTCAACGTCGCGGTGGCATTGCGAGAGGCACTTAAGCGGACAGCTTTGCAAGGCCGGGTTTATACAGACGGCATGGCCATCAAGATTGCCGACAAGCTGGTACATGAACCCGACGCCATGCTGCGGCTTGGCGCGCCTCTCCCCGATGATGTGGTTCTGGTGACCGACCCTTATATCGTGGTCGAAGTGCTGAGCCCATCAACAGGTCCAGTGGATACGGGAACAAAGCTGGTCAACTATTTCAAGCTGCCTTCCGTCGCCCACTACCTCGTCGTGGACACAAAAGCAAAGTCGGTCCTGCATTACTTCCGCGGGGCTGAAGGCACGCCAGAATTAAAATTGGTAGAGCGCGGCGCAATCGACTTCGGCCATGCAGGGTTGGCCGTCGATTTGGCCGAAGTGTTTGAGTGAAAGAATCTCGCGCAGCGGCCGGCTCGCGCGACCACTTGGAAGTTCCCTAGCGGGGGAACGCGAGTTGCTGCGCGCCAGCAAAAAGTCCTTCACCTGAAATGCTTGCTTAGCTTCAAACCCTGCGCCTGATAGTTCGAGCCGAGGTCGCGGCCGTAGAGCATTTCGGGCACTTCGACCATGCGCTCATAAACGAGCCGCCCGATGATTTGGCTGTCTTCCAGGATAAACGGCACGGTGTGTGAGCGCACTTCTAAAACCACGCGCGAGCCGTGCCCGCCGGCTGCTGCGTGGCCAAAGCCCGGGTCCATGAAGCCTGCATAATGCACGCGGAATTCGCCCACGAGCGGGTTGAACGGCATCATTTCAGCGGCGTGCGTCGGTGGAATGTGCACGGCTTCTTTGGACGCCAGAATATAGAACTGATTGGGGTCGAGGATCAGCCGGTCGGGTCCGCGCTTGAAGATGGGTTCCCAGTAATCGAGCACGGCGCATGAGCCCGGCGCATCAACATCGACAACGCCCGTGTGGCGCTTGGCGCGGTAACCGATCAGGCCATCGGCCCCGCCGATGAGATCGACGGACAGCGCGATGCCGTCACTGATGTCGGTATGCCCGCCTGAGACCAGCATCTCGCGGGCGTGGAGTGCGCGCAATTCGGGGTCGGTTTCGCGCGGGTTGCCAACGCGAAAGCGGATTTGGCTTAATTTCGAACCTTTGCGGACGATAATAGGAAACGTCTGCGGGCAGATTTCTGCGTACAGAGGCCCGCGATATCCAGCCGGGATCTGATCAAAGGCAGAGACGCCGTCCGCGATGACGCGGGTGAATACGTCGAGGCGTCCGGTTGAGCTTTTCGGGTTGGTCGCGGCCGCAACGCTGCCGGGCAGCGCCAGGCTTTCAAGCAGCGGCACGATGTAAACGCAGCCCGTCTCCAGTACCGCTCCGTCTTCCAAGCTGATCTCGTGCAGCTTCAGGTCAGTGAGTTTGTCCAAAACCTTCGAGCCTGGGCCGGGTAGAAAGCTGGCGCGAACCCGGAAGGCTTTCGGCC
>JANNXL010000280.1:0-1599 GCA_031409575.1 Hyphomicrobium sp. | reverse complement strand
GACGAGGCCGCCATGCTGGCTGCGCGCGCTGCCGATCCAGCCTTTGTGCTCAGCCGCGCTGAAGCTGGCCACCCGGTGTGGGGGCCGGTGTACCGGCGCGTGTTGCCGTAACGGCGGCCGACAGCGGCGGCTTGGCGGTCGCGGGAGGCGATTTCGGCACGGCGACTCAATTCACGTGCAATCATCGCCTGCGCTTCCCGCCTTTCACCGCGCACTTCGATCTCGCGTTCGCCGCTGACGACGAACAGCACATCGCCCGCGCGCACGCTGTCACCTTCCTTCACGCGGGTTTCAATCAGGTTGCCACCACTGGCCTGCGTGATACGCAACGCGCCGCCGGTGGGGGCGAGCTGGCCGATGACAGTCGCCTTTTTGGTGTACGTGCCAAACGCGCCGAAGAGTCCCAACAAGACCGCTACTCCCAAGCCCGTAAGCCCCGTCAGCGCGTAGCCAATCGGTTGCGTCAGACGAACATTGCCGAGCCACTGATTGGACTTTGCGGCGAGCGCTTCGGGGCGAAATAGTAAGGACATTAAGAATCGACGGGATTGCGTTGAGTGATGTAAAAATCGGTTGCGTTTGCTGTTGTGTTGTTGAGTGCGAACGTTAATCACAAGTTCGGACTCGTGCTTGTCCGTTTTTTGCCACGTCGAAATGTTTGGTTTGTTCTATGTCTTCTACGCCAGGGGTTAGGGAAGTGTCTGACGCGCCTGAATCACGGTCTGCGTCTGAGGCGGCGGCGATCGCCAGCGCGACAAAACGTTGGCAGCGCTTCTACGCGTCCTTGAGTGAAGTCGACAAGATCGTGCTCGACAAGGCGGCGCTCGGACAAAAGCTCAAGGTCGTTTGCTTTGAACACAGCGTGCCATACGACACACTGCAAAAGCGATTTAAGCGCTGGCAGGAAGAGTTGCGCTTGCCATCGCTCAATGTGTTGCTCTATGTCTGGCAGGTGGTTCGCGCCCAGCATCGTGAGGACACTTCCGAAGTTGTGGATGAAGTGCCGACGCTGATGCGATATGCGCCTGATGTCGCGCTGGAGGCCGCGATGCAGCGGCGCCCGGGCTACAAGGAAGTCCGCTTGCCGGAGAGCCTGAGTGCGCGCGCGCCGGGGCTAAACGGGTTGTGTTCTGCTTCGCTGCGCCGGCAGGATCTGGCAGAGCAAATGGGGGAATGTGTCATGTCGCCAGCGCTCTGGCTGGCAGTTCTGACCATCGGACAGGAGGTCGGCGCGATGGGCTTGCAGCGCGCTGTCGTGCCGTGCCAGCACCAGTTGTTTTTGCAGATGCTTGGCGCTGCGGATTGTGCTGACTTGAGCTCGGGGGCATACGCCGAATTTTTTGAAGCGCTTGAAAGCGATGAAGAAACGGGCGCCGGGCAATGGGGTGCTGGTACCCCGCTCGCATTGCCGATTGCCATTACGGCTCGAGCGATGGGCTTGCTCGCTGGCGTTGCGCCGTGCGCAACAGAGAGCGATCTGCGTCGGTCGTCACCCCTGCAACAGCGCGCATTTTGGGAGCTACGCGCAGCGCGAATCGATTACGCCGCGTATGTCACACGAAACGACATTGCGTTGTGGCAACGCTTTTCCGCTGGCAT
>JANNXL010000279.1:0-3639 GCA_031409575.1 Hyphomicrobium sp. | reverse complement strand
TGGCGAAGAACCCGATCGACCGCTACCTCATCAACTCGCCGATGCTGGCCAACCTTAAGCGCGACGCAGACGGCGGATTGACGATCTACATCCAGAACAAGTCGCCCGGAGCGGAAAAGGAAGCCAACTGGCTGCCATCTCCCAATGGACCGTTCATGGTCGCGGGCCGATACTACTGGCCCAAGCCTGAGTTGCTCGAAGGCAAATGGAAGTCACCTGCCTTGCAGCGCGTGAAGCCATGAAGCCCGGACGCTGAAGCCGCCACCAAAGCTTGCAGGAGAGAACGATGGCCCGTCTTTTTCGATCAACATTGATTGCTGCCGCGATGTTCGCTGTGGGCCCGGCGATTGCGGCTGATGAAGCGGTATCTACGTCCGAAGCGCGCTCCATCGCCAAGGACGCCTACATCTACGGCTTCCCGATGGTCGAGAGTTACAAGACGCTCTACGGCCAGGCCGTGGACCCAGGCGGTCCGAATTTCAAGGCGCCATTCAACCAGATCGGCAATACGGCCAACGTCTTCACGCCGAAAGATACGGCGATCATCACGCCGAATTCGGATACGCCGTACTCATTCGTTTGGATGGATCTAAGGGCCGAGCCCATTGTTCTGACGCTGCCGGCGATCGAGGAAAGCCGCTACTACTCTGTCCAACTCATCGACCTCTACACGCAAAACTTCGCCTATCTCGGCAAGCGCACGACCGGTAGCAACGGCGGTAACTTCATGATCGCCGGTCCGAATTGGAAAGGTGAAACGCCCGTCGGCATCGCAGCTGTGATGCCATGCGAGACCGAATTCGCCTACGCGCTCTATCGGACGCAGCTCTTCGGCGCGGACGATATTGAGAACGTCAAGAAGATCCAAGGTGGATACCGCGTCCAACCCCTTTCTGCATTTCTGAGACAGCAACCGGTGAAAGCCGCCCCCCACTGTCGACTGGCCGAAACCTGACCTCAAAGGCATGACGAATACGCCCGAGATTTTCCGCTATCTCAACTTCCTCCTTGCCTACGCTCCGACCAATCCGACCGAGACGGACTTGATGGCTCGCTTCACAAAGATCGGCATCGGCGCAGGATTGCCATTCGACGAAGCGAAGCTGTCGACCGAAATCAGCAAGGCGCTGCAGGACGGCATCGCCGATGGCGAGAAGGAGTTTGCCGATTTCAAGAAGTCAGAAATCGATACCAAGAAGGTGCATAGCAACGAGTTCTTCGGCACACGCGCGTTCCTCAAGAACAACTACCTCTATCGCTACACGGGCGCGAAGCTTGGCATATACGGCAACTCCGGAGAGGAGGCGATCTATCCTGCATATTTCGTCGACAGCGCTGGCGCCCCCCTGAACGCCGCGCAGAACAACTACGTGCTGCGTTTCGAGAACGGACAGCTGCCGCCGGCCAACGCATTCTGGTCGGTGACGATGTATGATGGGAAGAACCAGCTTCTCGTTGACAATCCCATCAACCGCTATCTCATCAACTCTCCGATGCTGCCCGACCTAAAGCGGGACGCCGATGGCGAGCTCGCGCTCTATGTCCAAAATCAGTCGCCCGGCGCGGAAAAAGAAAGCAACTGGCTACCGGCTCCAAGCGGGCCGTTTTACGTGGTGATGCGCATCTACATGCCCCGACCGGAGGTTATTTCTGGCGAGTGGAAAGAGCCGCCGATGGCTTCTGAGCCTCGATGATGGTCCTTCCAACAGAAGGTCATGAGCTAAACCGCAGATGGAGCCTCCTGGATCGGAGCGAAGTATTTTTGAAATGGCAGTTCGATAACGGAATCGACTGCCGAAAATTACGTCTCATGACGCCGCAAATTGGAATTCAAAAGAGCCCACCAGAGCCAAAATTTGTGTGGCGTAAAACGTGGGGGAAATTTCGCAACTTATTGATTTTGATGCGTTTTCGTATGACTCCCTCTCCGCCAAGTTAAGTCATTGATATTTATATATTATTTTCAATAACAGCGTCTCTTTCGTCAAAGTCTGCGATTCGAACCCCCGTCCACCTTTCAGAGCACTGCACCGCCTTTGCACGTTGATCCATACTCCTTACACAGATATTATTCATTTGAATGCCTATCCGGACATGAGGGATGATTGCTGTCGTCTTATTACCTGACGGTATCCGGTCCGCTCCCCACGCCGGTTCCGGGCCAGGCGTGTGCATGGCAACTTGCCTCGAACGGCGCTGACCGGACGGCCGCTTCCGGAATAGGAAAGCGGACGCATTGGCCAAGATGGTGGATGGTCGACTCTGAACCTGACCGATGCGGCGCTGATTGGTGACTGACCTTGATCACCATGGAGCCAAGTTTACAATTGCCCCCAGACAACCTGTGAAATTGCTGTCTTCTTATTGCAGTTGAATCAAATTTTTTCTGACTCCGTGACCTGCACAGCGGAACTGAAATCAACACGATCCAAGTAGGTGGACAATTCGCTTAAAAACTTGCGTGTCGCGCCAGTGTCGGCGCTCTCGGAGGCCAGCTGAAGGCCGGCGCATATATCTGTAATGCCCTGGAACCCATAGGCGCCACCCGAGCCACGCATCTGGTGGCCTAGAAAATTGAGAGTTTCAAAGTCAACACGATCCAATGCTTCCACCATCGTTATGACATTCTGCCGGCAGTTCTGCAGATAGGCCGGAACACGGTTTGCTAATTTAGGATTGGGCCGTTCAACGTTCGTGTCTATGCCAATGCTATTGCCGTTCATTGATGGGAGTCCAATGACCGTTAAATCCTTGATCGCCTGAAGCAGCACCTCTTGCTTGATTGGCTTGGTTAAAAACGCCGTACATCCGGCAGCCAAACACATTTCCCGATCGCCCTTCAGTGCCGAGGCCGTCAGTGCGATAATTGGAGTGGGCGTCCTTCCGTTTGCCTTTTCCCACGCGCGAATGGCCCGCGTTGCGGTCAATCCATCCATCACCGGCATTTGACGGTCCATCAAAACCAGGTCGTAACGTCCGGCTGTAAATTTTTCAAAGGCGATGGCGCCCGTTTCGGCGATCTCTATCTGGTATGGCGTCTCCTCCAGATAGGCCATAGCAATCGTGCGGTTGTCTGGACTGTCCTCTGCCATGAGAATACGCAGGGCCCGCAGCGGCGGCTCAGAGTCAGTGCCAACCGGCGCAACCGCCAGACGTTTTGCCACAGCCCAGATCTCGAATGGCACGGTGAAAGAAAACACGCTGCCCTTCCCGAAATCGCTTTCGACCCATATGCGCCCACCCATCAGCTCGACCAGCCGCTTGGAAATTGTGAGCCCAAGACCCGAGCCTCCGAACCTGCGCGTTGTGGAGGAATCAGCTTGCGTAAAGCGTTCAAAAACTCTGCCCAATTTCTCACTCGGAATGCCGATGCCCGTATCCGAGACCGTAAAGCGCAATGCGATCGGTCCAGCCGGATCCGCATCTGCCGCGACCCGCAGCGACACTTCGCCAGATTGAGTAAACTTTATGGCATTGCCTAGCAAATTGAGCAGCACTTGCCGGAGCCGTGTCGGATCTCCGACTAAGCCGGTGGGCACGCCGGGCGCGATCTCGCACACCAGCGTCAGGCCCTTCTCTTGGGCCCGGGCCGCGACCATGTCAGTTACGATCTCCAGATGGTCATTTAGTGAAAAGCCG
>JANNXL010000278.1:0-8626 GCA_031409575.1 Hyphomicrobium sp. | reverse complement strand
TCGATCACATGCGGCAGGCCCTTGAGGGCATGCAAGCGCTCTTCCCAATAGGTGGCCAATTCGGCCGCGCGCGTCAGCAGGCCTTCTTCCTGATAAGTGTCGAGCGTGCCGATCGACGCCGCGCACGCCATCGGGTGGCCGGAGTAGGTGTAGCCGTGGAAGAAGTCGATCATCCAATCCGGACCATTCATGAATGCGTCGTGGATCTGGCCGGTCACGAAAACGGCGCCCATCGGGATGGTGCCGTTGGTGACGCCCTTGGCCGTGGTGATGAGATCGGGCTTTACACCGAAATAATCCGTGCCGAAGTTTGTACCCATACGGCCGAAGGCCGTGATCACTTCGTCGAAGATCAACAAAATGTCGTGCTTGGTGCAAATCTCGCGCAGCCGCTTCAGATAACCTTTGGGCGGGATCAGCACGCCCGTTGAGCAAGCAACGGGCTCGACGATGCACGCGGCAATGGTGGAGGCATCATGCAGCGCCACCAGACGCTCCAGGTCTTCCGCCAATTCAACGCCGTGTTCTGGCTCGCCTTTGGAGAACGCGTTGCGGGACAGGTCGTGCGTGTGACGCAAATGATCGACGCCAGCCACGTGGGCGCCGAACATTTTGCGGTTGTTCGCGATGCCGCCAACAGCCGTGCCGCCGAAATTGACACCGTGGTAGCCACGCTCGCGCCCGATCAGGCGAACCTTAGTGGCATTGCCCTTGGCGCGGTGATAAGCGAGCGCCATCTTGAGAGCTGTATCGACGGATTCCGACCCGGAGTTCGTAAAGAACACGTGGTCGAAGCCCTGCGGCGCGATGTTTACGAGCCGGGACGCGCACTCGAACGCTTTCACATGCCCCATGTTGAACGTGCCGGCGAAATCCAGCGTCGCCGCCTGCTTCTGAATGGCTTCCACGATTTTAGGGCGGCAGTGACCGGCATTCACGCACCACAACCCCGACGTGCCATCGAGCACCTTACGGCCGTCATCCGTCGTGTAGTGCATCCGGTCGGCAGAGACGAACAGGCGCGGAGCCTTTTTGAACTGCTGATTCGCGGTGAATGGCATCCAGAAGGCATTGAGATCGTTGGTCTTGAGCTGAACGTTCATGATGGTTCTCTCACAACAGTATTCGAATGCTCGTTGCCCCGGCTAAGGGGCCTCATCAAATCGGTTAGGCCGCTTTGCTCACAGCTTCTGTCAAACTTGAAGCAAAGATATCCATGCCTTCACGCACTAGGTCATCGCTCGCAGTTAACGGCACGAGGAACCGGATGACATTTCCGTATGTGCCGCAGGACAAAAGGATCAAACCTTTCTCTGCCGCTGATTTCAGAAGCTGCGCGGTCAGAGCCGGAGCTGGCTCATGGCCAGCCGTATCTTTTACAAGTTCGATAGCGCACATGGCACCGAGGCCGCGCACGTCGCCGATGCAATTCAGGTTGGAGCGCTCTTGCAGATCCGTGCAGCGGTCCATGATGATTTTGCCGATAGCGTTGGCACGGTCGCACAATTTCTCTTCTTCGATGACATCAAGCACCGCGTGAGCTGCCGCGCAGGCCACCGGGTTGCCAGCATACGTGCCGCCGAGCCCGCCGGGACTGGCCGCTTCCATGACGTCAGCGCGGCCAGTGATGGCCGAGAGCGGCATTCCGCCAGCCAAGCCCTTAGCCAGCGTAACAATGTCGGCTTTCACACCGGCATGCTCGAGCGCAAACATTTTTCCGGTTTGTGCAAAACCCGTTTGGATTTCATCGCCGATCAGCAGAATGCCATGTTCGTCGCAAATATCGCGCAAGGTACGCAGGAACTCGAACGGCGCGATGTTGAACCCGCCTTCGCCTTGCACTGGCTCAATCATGACAGCGGCGATGCTCGATGGATCCGCTTGATGCTTGAACAAGCTCTTAAGCGCGGCAAGACTCTGTTCGTTTGAGATGTCGTGGTAGGAGTTGGGAAAGGGGATGTTGTAGATTTCGGCTGGGAACGGACCGAAGCCCTTTTTGTACGGCACAACTTTGCCGGTTAGTGCCATGCCCATATGCGTACGGCCGTGAAAACCGCCGCTGAACGAGATCACGCCCGGCCGGCCGGTAAACGCACGGGCCACCTTGACGGCGTTTTCGACCGCCTCCGCCCCCGTTGAAGCAAGCATCGTTTTTGCAGGCCCGCGCACCGGGGCTATGGCATTGAGGCGCTCTGCCAGCCGCACATAAGACTCGTAGGGCGTCACCTGAAAGCAAACGTGGCTGAAGGCTTCGAGTTGCGCCTTTACGGCCGCCGTAACCTTCGGGTGCTGATGGCCGGTATTCACGACAGCGATGCCCGCACCGAAGTCGATATAGCGCTTGCCGTCTTCGCTCCAGATTTCGGCATTCTTGGCGCGCTGCGCGTAGATGTTGGTGACCTGACCTATCCCGCGCGGCACGGCCGCTAGTTTGCGTTGATGCAGTTCAGCGGACGTGGCCATGGTGCCTGTTCCCGATGGAGGTTGAACGACACCCCGCACTGTGGTCCGAGGCGGTCAACATTACCACTGCTCAATAATTTAAGCAACATGATTAGAATACTGTTCGCTCGGATTTCAAACGTCCGAAGCAGCCCTCTTTAGTAGAAGGCCTGAATACCGGTTTGCGCACGGCCAAGGATCAATGCGTGGATGTCGTGGGTGCCCTCGTAGGTGTTCACGGCTTCGAGGTTCACCACGTGACGCATCACATGATACTCGTCCGACAAACCATTGCCGCCATGCATGTCGCGGGAAATACGCGCAATATCAAGCGCTTTACCGCAACTGTTGCGCTTCAGAAGCGAGACTGCTTCGGGCGCTAGCTGGCCGGAATCTTTTAGCCGGGCGGCATGAAGGCAGGTAATCAGCGCCAACGTGATTTCCGTCTGCATATCGGCGAGCTTTTTCTGGATCAGCTGGTTAGACGCCAACGGGCGGCCAAACTGCTTGCGGTCGAGCACGTACTGTCGCGCCGCATGCCAGCAGAACTCAGCCGCGCCGATCGCTCCCCAGGCGATGCCGAAGCGCGCGCTATTCAGGCAGCCGAAGGGTCCCTTGAGACCGCTGACATTCGGCAACAGATTTTCTGCCGGAACGAAAACATCCTGCATCACAATCTCGCCGGTGATTGACGCACGCAGCCCGCACTTTCCCGAGATTTTGGGCGCGCTCAAACCTTCCATCCCGCGATCCAGAATGAAGCCGTGGATCACGCCGTCATCGGTCTTGCCCCAGACGATAAACACGTCGGCGATGGGCGAATTCGTGATCCAGATCTTGGAACCGTTGAGCTTATAACCGCCGCTCACGGTTTCAGCCCGTGTCACCATGCTGCCGGGATCAGACCCATGATCAGGCTCAGTTAAGCCGAAACATCCCACCAGTTCACCGGTTGCCAGACGCGGCAAGTATTTGCGGCGCTGCTCTTCACTGCCGTAGTGAAAGATCGGATGCATGACGAGGCTCGATTGCACGCTCATGGCCGAGCGATAGCCCGAGTCGATGCGCTCCACTTCGCGTGCAATCAGCCCGTAGCAAACGGAATTAACGCCCGCGCCACCGTACTCTTCCGGGATATTTGAGCCCAGAAATCCCATGGCTCCCATGGCTGTCATGATGGAGCGATCGAATGTTTCGTTGCGGTGATCGCCTAGAACTCGCGGCATCAGAGTATCCCGGCAGAAATCGGCCGCGGCTTCCTGAACCATCCGTTCTTCTGCAGTCAACGCACCTTCAAACAAAAGCGGGTCCGACCAGATAAATTCAGGCCTTGAAGAGCTGTGAGCGGGCGGGGCTTGGGTCAGCATGGCGACGGCTCCAGATTGGCTTTTGACGCGATGTGTTTAATACTTTAATCGATCTGCTCAACATTCTCAATGGACCGTGCTACATTTCGCAGACTGATTTGCCGGAATACTGCGAGGAGAGTGACGTGTCGGTCATGCGCCAGCGCCAGAAAGAGCCCGCTCAAGCCCGCGAAAGGGTGGACGTCGGTGTGCGCCTCAAGGCCGTGCGCGTCACACAAGACTTGAGCCAGCGCGATCTCGCCGCCAAAGCCGGCGTGACCAACGGCATGATCAGTATGATCGAGCAGAACAAGCACAGCCCGTCGGTCGCAACCTTGAACCGGCTGACAGATGCGCTCGGAATTTCGTTCGCGGAGTTCTTTTCACTCGAAATCGCAGCCGCTCCCCAGTTGTTCTATGGCGCAGGCGAACTGCTCCAATTGACCGAGGGCAAAGTCAAATTTTCGGTCGTTGCCGGCGAGCGGCGCGACAAAGCCATCCAGTTCCTTCACGAAGTCTATGAACCAGGTGGCGATACAGGCGAAGAAATGCTGACCCATCGCGGTGAGGAAAGCGGCATCATTGTCGAAGGCGAAATCGAACTCACTGTCGGCGACCAGAAACGCATTCTGAAAACCGGAGAAGCCTATTACTTCGAAAGCACCACACCGCATCGCTTCCGCAACGCCGGTAAAAAGCGCGCCGTGATCATCAGCGCCTGCACGCCGCCGTTTATGTGAACCCCACCCTCATGCCCGGCTATGGCTGGCAATCGGCCCGTAAAGTTCCGGCCGCCTGTCGCGCCAAATTCCCCACGCCGTCCGCTCGGCGCGCACCTGTTCGAGATCGAACGCGGCTGTCAGAACGCATTCGGTTTCGCGATCAGCAGTGGCGACGAATGCGCCGTGGTGGTCAGCAATAAACGACGATCCGTAGAATGTGATAGGCGGAGAGCCAATCGTTTCCGTACCGATGCGATTGGAAGCAACGACCGGCATCAGATTGGCCCCGGCATGGCCGCGCATCACGGTTTGCCAGTGGTCTTTGCTGTCGAGGCTCGCATTGGCCGGCTCTGAGCCTATGGCCGTCGGATAAAAGAGGATCTCGGCGCCTGCGACCGCCATCGCGCGGGCGCACTCTGGAAACCATTGGTCCCAGCAGATGCCAACACCGATGCAGCCGAACGCCGTATCCCAGGCTTTGAAGCCGGTATCGCCAGGAGAGAAATAGTACTTCTCCGAATAGCCAGGCCCATCGGGAATGTGGCTCTTGCGATAAACGCCGAGTTCACGGCCATCGGCATCGACGATGACAACCGAATTAAACAGCGTGTGCCCGGAGCGCTCAAAAATCGAAACGGGAAGTACGACACCCAGTTCGCGAGCGAGCGCCGCCATGCACGCCACAGTAGGATGCCCTGCAACCGGCTTGGCGAGTGCCAGGTACTTCGGCGATTGCTCGGCGCAAAAGTAAGGGGTCTCGAACAATTCCTGCACGAGCACGATGTTAGCCCCCTGTGCTGCGGCGGCACGCACCACGCGCTCGGCGCTTGCGAGATTTGACGCCTCGTCCCAAGAGCAGGCAAACTGTGTAGCGGCCACGGTTACAGTGCGCGTCATTATGCAACTTCCTCAATCTTTGCCGCTACTCCTGCTGGCTCCTGCTGCGTGATGCAGTGAATGCCGCCACCGCCAAAGGGAATACGGCCGACGTCGACTTGCACGACCCTCCGGTCCGGATGAGCCCTCGCCACGACCTCGGCTGCAACACTGTCCTGTGGCGAGCCGTACGCGGGAATAACGACGCCGCCGTTGGCGATGTAATAGTTCACGTAGGCGCGGCAGAAGAGGCTTGCCCCTGTGGCTTCACCTTCATCGAGTTCAGGAATGTCGAGGATGTCGAACCGGCGGCCGCGCGCATCCGTTTCGAGTTCGAGCACCCGCCGGTTTTCGCGCATCACTTTGGAACGCGCGTCGCTGCCATCGCCAGGGCAACCGACCACGAGCAGCCCCGGCCTTGCGAAACTGGCAATGAGGTCGATATGTCCATCGGTGGCATTGTCATAGGGATCCCCTGGCACCCAGATAATCTTTTCCACGCCCAACACCCGTTTGAACTCAGCGCCGGCTTCGGCCTTTGTCCAGCCAGGGTTCCGGTTGGCGTTGAGCACGTTGCTTTCGGCAACGATCAGCGTGCCTTCGCCATCCGTGAGAATGCCGCCGCCTTCCATGACGAGCGGCGACGTGACGTAGGGCACGCCTTCGGCCTCCAACACGCGCAATCCCGCAAGTGCATCATCTTTGTAGGGCAAGAACCGCTCGCCCCAGGCATTGAACGTAAACAGCGCCGCAGCTTTTTCGCCCTGACCGTTGACGAGAAAAACCGGCCCTGTGTCCCGGAACCAACTGTCATCGATGTTCAGTTTGGCGACCTCAACCGAAGGTGACAGCAGCGCACGGGCCTCTTCATAGCTGCGCGGTTGCACCAGCATGATCAGCGGCTCAAAAGCTGCGATGGCATTGGCAACGCGCGCGTAGTCACCTGGAACGACAGCTTCGTGGCCCTTCCAGATGCAGCGGTCCGTTGGCCAGCACATCCAGGCACGGGCATGCGGTTCCCACTCGGCGGGCATACGAAATCCAAGTTGGTCAGGCGATGCGCTGAGATGCATATTTCGCTCCTTGAGGCGTGTAGTCCAAAGGGTAACGAGGGCGCTCAATCCGGCAAGCGAAACGATTTTCTGCGCTGCACAGATTCCATTTGTGCATGCGGCAAGCCACCAGCTAGGCTTGCAGTACGGCCTCCCTGTTAAGCCTTTTCAGGACAATCAATGCGGTTGCCACCCTTAAGCTCGCTGCGCGGCTTCGAAGCTGCCGCCCGCCTTGGCTCGTTCGCCAAAGCGGCAGACGAGTTGTGCCTCACCCAAGCCGCCGTCAGCCATCAGGTGCGCAGCCTGGAAAAAGAACTCGGCCAGCAGCTGTTCCTGCGATTGCCGCGCGAACTCGTGCTGACCGATGCAGGGAAGGACTTCCTGGCAACCGTCGAGAAGGCACTGCAAACCCTCAGTCACGGCATGCAGAGGCTGGCACCATATAATAAGACTGCAACGCTCATCGTCGCCTGTGACCCCGCGCTGGCGCGGCACTGGATTGTACCGGGGCTTGTTGGCTTTCATGCCGCGAATCCCGATACGGAAGTGTGGCTCGATACGTCTGAGCAACTCACGGACTTCGATACCCAGGAAGTCGATGTCATCATCGATCGCGGTGAGCCTGACGGCTCAGGGCTGACGACGGTTGCCCTGTTTGACGAGAAACTCGCACCCATGGCCTCTCCCCAGGTCCTGGCCAAGACACCCGTCACAACCATCGAGGACATGCGTGCTCTTAAACTGATCCATGACGAGCGGCGCGAAGGCTGGCTGACTTGGTGCCAGCACTTTGGTTTTACCGCCTTGGATGTGGTGAGCGGACCCAACTTTTCCGATCCAGGCTTTGCACTGGATACGGCCATAGCGCATGGCGGCGTGGTCTTGGGCTCCGACGTACTGACCCAGCGGGCGCGCAAAGAGCGGCAACTGAGCGTTGTGCTCAACCACTGGATGCCAGTTGCGAAACCCTATTGTGCGTCGTGGCCGCGAAATCTCGCCAACGACGAACAGCTGATCAAGTTCACGACGTGGCTTTTGGCCGAAGCCAAGCGCACGTCGGCCGAAGTGAGCGGAGGAAGTTAGTTTAAGGCTTGTCAACCGGGCAGGTGGTCGTCTCCAAGAACGTGAGTTCCTTCAGCTCGCCCTTAAGCGCATAGTCTCCGTAGTCGAGACGCAGATCGCTGGTCACACCGTTTTCATGGAAGCGATACGACATTTCATAAAGCGGTATTTCATCCTTGTGCTTGGCATTCACGCCTTGCGCAAAATAGCTGATAGACACCGGCCACGACTGAACTGCATCCAAGGCGGTGGCTGACTTCTGACCTGCGAGCGCTTTGATTGACCCCGCACCCGGCGCAACGGGCCGCCCAATCAAAGCCGACGTGGAGTAGACCTTTGTGCCGCTCTCTGAGCCATCATAAAGGTCGGCTGCAAAATGCCGGGCCCCGGTACGTGCGGCCTGAATGAGGGCCGTGGAATGCTGCATCGGAAAATAGACAGGCGTCGCGATTGAGAAAGTTTTCTTTTCGGGCTTGGCTAAGTCAACTGCGGGCGCATCTTGCAAGCCAGAGCGTTGGGCTGTGCCGCGTGCCTGCTCGGCCAATTCATCGTTGTTGTAGGTCGATGAACTGAAGCGAAGTTTTTGTGCCGGCACCTGCTCCCAGCTCGACGTGCGGAGATCGGTCGTTTGGCTGCCGCCTTCGGAATTCGAGGTAACCGTTACGAAACGCATGTTCTGTGCATAGCCTTCGCAGGCGCTTCCAGTTAACTCATAGACAATGCGTCCGCCAATTGCCGACACGCCCGAGCCAGGAGTGGTCGAATCGATCGAGAGTTCGTAAATCGCGCGGTGAGCTGCAAACATGACGGGAGACGACGCCATTTCAGCCCCGGCCTTTGGGGGCGCTGATACCGCCAAAACGGCCATCGCCAAAACGGCCAGACCACTGCGTGTCATCGTCATTGCGTCATCCCAACAAAAACCAAATCCGGCAGCGTCTTTTTACTTGCCCCGGGTTGCGCACATTGACGCTAGACTGCGCGGGTAACGACCATTGCAAATCGGCATCGGCGAGCAACTAGCAAACTAGTGTGGATCGGGGGGCAAAGTCCATCCGCACATCAGCATAAACAGGGGCAAGGAGACAATTGTATGAGCGGCGAAATTGAGGCACGGCTGGAAAAA
>JANNXL010000277.1:0-1841 GCA_031409575.1 Hyphomicrobium sp. | reverse complement strand
GGCAAGTGGCAAAAATGCGGTAGAAAGCTTCATGAGTAAAGTCGAAACGTTGCCTTCGTCGTTTCCGCCGCCGTTGCGCATGGCCCGGATGGCGAGCCTGTCGGAACAGGCAGCGGACGCTATTGTCACCGGAATTTCCGCGGGCGCGCTGAAGCCGGGGCAGCGGCTTTACGAGACGGAACTTGCCAGCCTGCTCAACATCAGCCGGGTTCCGCTGCGCGAAGCCCTCAAGATTCTTGAGTCGCAGGGCATTGTCGAAAGCATTCCGCACCGGGGCACACATATCGCGAGTTTTGATGACCAGCGCGTAAACCAGATCTGCGAATCGCGCATTGCCCTTGAGCAAATCGCGCTCTTCACCGCCGCACCCATTTACCAATCGGATCCTAGCCTATTCGCAAACCTCGACCGGATCATCGCTTCGATGGAACTGTCAGCCGAGCGCCTGGAATGGATCGAAGTCAGCAAGGCCGATCTCAGTTTCCATCGGGAAATCTGCCGGGTGTCGGGAAATGAAATCGTGCAGATCCTGTGGGAGACTCTGGCCCGCCACGTGTTCATTATTTTTGGCCACGAGATTCGCGATGAGCGCGATGCCAAGGTCATGGCGCCGCAGCACCGCCGCCTGCGCGATCTTCTTGCCGCTGGTGACGTGCTGGCTGTGCGCGAAGAAATCGAGTGGCATATCTTGCGGGTCCGCCGCAGGCCTCTGTAAAGCCAGCGTTTACAAGCCTGAGAAGAGCAAGCGGATCGACCGCAAGGGCCCGCTGCGTGTCGGTAAGCCTGGAGGCGGATACAACGTTCTTGCAGCTTCGCCCAACAATGCATTCGATCATTGGATTACAACTGAGGCGGCAAAGCGGCGCGAAGCGGTGTGCTTGACATCAATATGTTGCTCGCCGAATTTCAGCCGCAACTCGCGCAAGGTCGCAAATTGCGCAATACGCAGGGTGGTTTGGCCTGCTGCCGGATCAGTAGACACAATCCTAAGCTAACCCACCCTACCCAGCCTAACCCACGACACCAGCCTTCCGCCTGCGCCAGCCGAGGAAGCCCAACGCCTCGCTCGGGACTGGCTGGCGGCGCATCTAAGAAGTGAGCAGCGCTGTTAGCAGTGGCAATCAATCTCGCAACCGTCCACTGATGGCCGCGATCAATTAGCCCCGTGGCACTTCTTGTATTTCTTGCCGGAGCCGCAGTGGCAAGGGTCGTTGCGTCCGGTATTTTTGAAGGTCGCGTTTGCTGATGCCGCAGCGATCGGGTTTTGGGCGAGACGCCAGTAGGACAGGATTTCGACCCATTCCGGGATTAGGTCCGGAGCCTCAGCGGTGAGCCTATCCTGCTCTTGTTTGGGCAGCGTGCTTTCACCACTGGCGATCGCGTTAAGGGAGCGGAGGCCTGAGAAGGCTGCGACAGCATCCCTGTCCCCGCTCTCGATGATGGCGAGCCAGCTTGCCGGCGAGAGCGCCACGGCGCGGCTGAAGCCTTCGGCCCACATCTCCCAAAGGACGTCGCCATTCCGGGTATCGACGGCGAAGACCGGCTCATAGCCGGCAGGGACCGGAAGCAGGCTTTTGGCGATGCTGTTGTAGTGATCCATGATCAGGTTGGTCATGTGCTGGGCTTGGGTGATGTTCTCGAAGACAGGCGCATGGTCTTCACTGCCAGTGTGGCTCCAGATGTGCGGCATCAAGCGGCTCGGCAGGATCATCTCCGGGCAGACGATCACGCCTGTCAGAAAACCGTCCAGTTCTTCAATAAGCATGGCCTCGTCGTGTTCATCCGGCAGGTTGAGCAGGAAGTCATTCAGCTGATCGAGCTTGCTCTTGGCGGAGGCCATC
>JANNXL010000276.1:0-4867 GCA_031409575.1 Hyphomicrobium sp. | reverse complement strand
CCGTGGGGTAAACTGCTTTCCCGGAAACTGGCCGAACGCAGTGAGGGCGGTTATCCGGGATCTTTCTCAAACAATTAGCCTGCAAAGATCCCGGCTCTCGCACGGAATGATCGCTGCAAATCATTGATTGAGCGGGGCCGGCTCGGCCGGGAAGGCGGAAAGAGGCATAGAAAAAAGATGGTTGTTATGGCTCGTATCCAAACTCAACCAGAACTTCAGTGAACAAGTCGCGCCAGGTGGGATTGTTTTGCTCAATAAGTTCGATCTTCCAGGCGCGGCGCCAACGCTTGAGTTGTTTTTCACGTTTTACCCCCTGTTCCGCTGTATCTTGGCTCTCGAAGTAGACAAGACGTCCGGCCCAGTATCGTTTGGTAAAGCCATCAATCATCCGATCCCGATGTTCTGTCGCCCGCCCCGGCAGATCGCTGTCAAGCCGACATACAACACCCCGCGCGGTTTGCTGGCCGTGATGTAGACGTAGAAATTTCTATTGTCGTCGCGGGTCATCGTCCGAGCTTACAATAAGTCCGGGGCTTGGATTGCGTGAGGTGAGCTTGCCGATAGCGGAATTTTTTCGTTGGAGGCTGCTGCTCAAGCCCGGCGCTAACCTGAACACCAACACAGAGCACTTCGTGCGCTGGCATGGAGGAGATCCGCAAAAGTGATCCGGTCTCACCCGCGCGGCACAGTAAACTCGGCGTTGAGCGCTTTGAGCAGTCTGGCATCGCGGCCGTAAATGTCCTGGTAGAAGTTCACGCTGCTGTCCGATTGCGGATCGACCGTCCAGTAGAGGATGAGGACCGGAAGCGGCTTGGGCAAATTGATCTGCGAGAGTTTGCCTGCCGCCACCACGCTGTCGATCTTGGCGCGGTCCCAGCCCATGCGATCGCCGAGAATAATTTCCGCCAGTTTCATCGGGTCCTCGACGCGGATGCACCCATGGCTGAATGTCCGGCCCGATTTGCCGAAGAGACCGCGCCCCGGCGTGTCGTGCAGGTAAACTGAGTATTGGTTTGGAAAGAGAAACTTGACGAGGCCCAGCGCATTTTTCGGACCGGGCCGCTGCACGACGCCATAGGGAAATGTTGCGCCGGTCCACTGTGACCAGTCGAGCGAAGCCGGGTCCACGGCCCCACCGGCGCTTGTCAGTGTGTAGTTGTTCGCGCTCAGGTAGCCTGGGTTGGCGCTCGCCTTGGCAAAAATCTCGTTGCGCACGATGCTGCGCGGTACCGTCCAATCCGGATTGAATACGACGCTCTTCATGGCCTCGGTGAAGATGGGTGTCTTGTGGTACGTTTGTCCAACGATCACGCGCGTGCCCCAGATAATCTTTCCGCCGCGTATCACGCGCAGGTAATATCCAGCGACGTTGACCGCCACCATTTCGTCGCCGATGGCGCGCAGCACCCAGCGTGCGCGCTCGAGATTGACGCGGATCTGTTCGATCCTCTGCCCCACAGGCACATTGAGGGCATCTAGAGTTTGCGGACCAAGGTTCCCCCCGGCTTCAAGGCCATGGCTCGTTTGAAACTTGCGCAGCGCTTGGCTCAGTTTCTCGTCAAGGACACCGGACTCCGGGCCGCCATCGGGTTGATATTCGCCGGTGATCGCGAGGCGATGGCGCAGTACTGGAATGCGCGCATCGCTTGCGCCAGGCTGCACCGGGGGCCCTGGCGGCAACTGCGGCCATCCGCCAGTCACTTCGTAGTTCGTATATTCCTGCAGTGAGGCTTTGAGTGACTGATAGAAGGGGTGAACGAGCTTCGCCTTTTCGATGAGGCCAGCGACGTTGCCTTGCGAGAGTGCGGCCGCGATGATCTTGACGGGGTCATCCGAAAGCACGGGGCGGGCAAAATTCCAGTTGGCGTCAAGGCCGTTCGGGCTGACTTTGCCGTAATAGAGCTGGTACAGCAGCCGCACCAGGGCATCGCTCAGGATGATGTCTTGCTCTGCCGCCGCTGCATCAGGAGCTGCCGCCAGCGCAAAACCGGCCACTGCCTTGTCGTGGAAGTCGGCTGGCAAGAGGCCGTCTTCCCAGCTTCGCCGGACACCTTCCTGAAGGGCCGCCACATTCGATGCTTTGGTCCAAGCAGACTGATAGCCCAGCGCGCCATAGAGTTTGGGAAGGAACGTGGCACCTGCGATCCGCGATCCGTTCACCACCCTGCCATCTGGTTTCGCGAGTGCTTCGACGCGCAGTTGAAGCAAACTCTTGGTTGGGGCGGCGGCAGAGGTGGATGCGGCGGGTGGAGTTTGTGGCACAGCTTGTGATGCTGCCTGAGAACTCATCAAAGTAGAGCTTGCGACGAGCAATGATGCGAGCTTCAGCCATGAAGCCGCGGGCACGCGATGACGAGGCCGTGGCATTCAGCATCTCCGCTGTTCTGACAACAAATTATAATTACGCCTGTGAGCAGGCCGGTCCATACTTCTTTTCTACCGGTCTCAAGGAGTGCGCGAATGTCTTCCGGCGGACATCAATTGTCATCAGGTCGCTTGTTGAGACCGACCGTGATCCGCAGTCCGGAAGGGCAGACCCGGTGCCAGGCTGGCTGATGCCTGCGCCACAACCGCATTGCCCAGCGCGGGGCCAGTCCGCTATGAGGTGAGGGCCGTACTATCCGGGCGCGCCGGCAAGCCCCGTAATTCTTCAGAGAGCCCGCGCGCCATGGATGGCCTTCGCTATGTATTCAACGCGCTCATCATGGCGGCCGAGGTGGCTGCCGTGGCCGGGGTTGCGTGGCTTGGCTTCGCGCATCCTCTCATCTTTACCGGCGTGACGGCTGGGCTCGCGTTGGCGCTAGGTCTTAGGCTTGAAGCATCCCGTCTCAACAACGAGTTCCCATATTACTTTGAAGACCGCCAGCCTGGTCCTTGGCGTGCGGTGATGGTGCCTCTGGTGGGCTTCACAGAAGCCCTATTGAAGGGGGTGCTCGCGGGGGTCGCGGCACTGTTTACCTTCTCGGGCACCAATCACGACCGGCTGTTCTGGGTCGCCCTCGTGTTCGGGCTCACGGTCTTTGCCGGTGCGGCACTCTTGCGGGTGCTGTCCATAAAACTCAAAGCCGTGCCGTCGCGATGGGGCTTCTTCCGGCTCGGCCCGCCGCTCGGGCTGCTGTTCTCAGCGGGGCTTGCGATGCTGGTGGCGATCTCCGTTATTTCGTCGGCGAGCCTGTCTGATCTCGGCTGGAAGATCATGTGGGAGATGCCAGCCCGGCCGACGGTGGATCAGGTCAGCGAATTGGTGTTCCAAATCAAGCAGGCCTTCGACGATTTTGTCGTCACACTTTTGGCGACGGTCATGCCCCAGCAATGGGCGCGTATCGTGGGCATTTTCATCAGCGTTAACGTGCTCGCGGGCTTTGTGGCGGCGGTCTATGCGGCGGTGATCTCCAGCGGAGTTAGGGCAGCAGAAAAGGCTGTTTTATAGCCGCAAGCCTAGTCAAAGCCGGTTTATACGGGCCGTAAAGGCCCTGCAAATATTAGGTTGTTCACGAAACAGTTAGCGTCCCCGGGTTGCGCTCGCCGCGCCAAAGTCTATGGTCTGACGGGCAACCCTTGGCGATCTCCCGGTTTTATGCGGTCCTGACGGGGCAACCCGGTCAAGGGCTCGCCTGCGCCCGTTTCGAGATCAACGACACGTCCTCACCCAATGACATTTCCCTCCAGGAGCCTTCCCCTTCATGTCGAACGCCTCGCTTGAAATTTCCTTTGCGCCGTTTTCCGCAGATCACCACGCCACAACCGTCATTCTCGCAGCCAGCGACCTGGCGATGGGCACAGCCGCATCCAGCGTCAACACCAAGTCGGGTGGAGCAGTTGTAAAGGCGGCCGAAGCCGCTGACTTCAAGGGCAAGGCGAAGACTTCGATTGAACTGCTGGCCCTGCCCAAGATCGATGCCAGCCGCCTCATTGTCGCTGGCATCGGAAAGACGGCCGACCACTCAGAAGCCGAGTGGGCGGGTCTCGGTGGCGTGGTGCTGGGCCTTATCACGGCGCGCAAAACAAAAGCTGCGAGCCTCGTTGTCGACGTGGCCGATAGCGGCGATACCAAGCCCGAGCAGGTCGCAGCCAATCTCGCATATGGCGCTGTGCTGCGGCACTACACGTTCAAGAAGTATCAAAAGAAAAAGTTATCGGACGACGCGGCCAACGGTGAAAACGGTGCCGCGCCCGGCGGTGACAAGTTCGAAACGCTCGTGATCCATTGCGCGAACCCGGATAAGGCAGACGCTGCGTTCGAGCGCCACCGAGCTCTTGCAAAGGGCATTTATCTCGCCCGCGATCTCGTCAACGAGCCGGCCAACGAGCTTGGACCGGTTGAATTTGCCGACCGCGTGAAAGCCCTTGAGAAACAGGGCTTGGACGTTGAAATCCTCGACGTCGCCGATATGACGAAACTCAAGATGAACACGCTGCTGGCCGTCGGGCAGGGCAGTGAGCGGCCCTCGCGTCTGGCGATCATGACGTGGAACGGCGCGAAGTCGAAAAAGGCCAAGCCTATCTGCTTTGTTGGCAAGGGCGTGGTGTTCGATACCGGCGGCATCTCCATCAAGGGTGCGGCCGGTATGGAAGATATGAAGGGCGACATGGGCGGGGCTGCCTGCGTCACCGGCCTGATGCTGGCACTCGCCCAGCGCAAGGCTCCGGTCAATGCCGTGGGTCTCATTGGCATTGTCGAGAATATGCCGTCGGGCAATGCCATGCGCCCGGGCGATATCGTGACCTCGATGTCGGGCCAGACGGTTGAAATCATCAACACCGATGCTGAAGGCCGGCTCGTGCTAGCGGACGTGCTTTGGTATGCTCAGGAGCGCTTCAAGCCCAAGCTGATCGTTGACCTCGCGACGCTCACAGGCGCCATCAT
>JANNXL010000275.1:0-2117 GCA_031409575.1 Hyphomicrobium sp. | reverse complement strand
CATCCTTCAGCTTCATCACGCTGTTGTCGGCGCCATAGATCTGACCCATCTTTTCGCGCAACGCCTTCGCGTCGTGCGTCGCGTGCCACTTCTCGAGCGCCGCGTCGATGGCGCGGCCGAGACCGCGGCACGCCCAGCCCAAATGCGTCTCCAGAATCTGGCCGACGTTCATGCGGCTCGGAACGCCCAACGGATTGAGCACCACGTCCACATGCGTGCCGTCTTCGAGGAACGGCATGTCCTCGCACGGCACGATGCGCGACACGACGCCCTTGTTGCCATGGCGTCCGGCCATCTTATCGCCGGGCTGGATCTTGCGCTTCACAGCCACAAAAACCTTGACCATCTTCATGACGCCGGGCGGCAGTTCGTCGCCACGCTGCAGCTTATCGACCTTATCGACAAAGCGGCGCTCGAGGCTCTTTTTGGCCTCTTCGTACTGCTTGTTGATGGCTTCGATTTCGCCTTGAGCCTTTTCGTTGGCCAGCCCGATTTCCCACCACTGGCTGCGCGGAATATCGGTCAGCGCGGCCTCATCAATCTTAGTGCCCTTGCGCGCACCCTTGGGGCCCTTCGAGACTTCCTTGCCCAAGAGCGCTTCTTTCAAGCGCGCATAGACGTTGCGGTCGAGGATCTGCAGTTCGTCGTCGCGGTCCTTGGCGAGGCGTTCAATTTCCTCGCGCTCAATCGCCATTGCGCGCTCGTCTTTGTCAACGCCGTGGCGATTAAAGACGCGCACTTCGACAATGGTGCCGGATACGCCCGGAGGCAAGCGCAGAGACGTGTCACGCACGTCTGACGCCTTTTCGCCGAAGATGGCGCGCAGAAGCTTTTCTTCCGGCGTCATCGGGCTTTCGCCCTTGGGCGTGATCTTGCCGACGAGAATATCACCAGGATGCACTTCGGCACCAATGTAGACGATCCCGGCTTCGTCGAGGTTCCTAAGCGCCTCTTCCGAGACGTTGGGAATATCGCGCGTGATTTCTTCAGGCCCGAGCTTGGTATCGCGCGCCATAACTTCGAATTCATCAATGTGAATTGAAGTGAAGATATCGTCGGACACGACGCGTTCCGACAGCAAGATGCTGTCTTCGAAGTTGTAGCCCATCCACGGCATGAACGCGACGAGCACGTTCTTACCGAGCGCCAGATCGCCAAGGTCTGTCGAAGGACCATCGGCGATAATCTCGCCAGCCGTTACCTTGTCACCGACGTTGATCAGCGGACGCTGGTTGATGCAGGTGTTCTGGTTCGAGCGCTGGAACTTGCGCAGACGGTAGATGTCGACGCCGGGCTTGGACGGATCGGTTTCTTCGGTTGCGCGGATAACGATGCGCGTGGCGTCGACCTGATCCACAACGCCTGTGCGGCGTGCTGCGATAGCGGCACCAGAGTCACGCGCCACGACTTCTTCCATGCCGGTGCCGACGAGCGGAGCTTCGGCGCGGATCAGTGGCACAGCCTGACGCTGCATGTTCGACCCCATAAGGGCGCGGTTGGCGTCGTCATTTTCCAAGAACGGAATTAGAGCGGCGGCAACCGACACGAG
This sequence comes from Hyphomicrobium sp., assembly GCA_031409575.1. Classification (GTDB taxonomy): domain Bacteria; phylum Pseudomonadota; class Alphaproteobacteria; order Rhizobiales; family Hyphomicrobiaceae; genus JANNFX01. Next base: position 568 of record JANNXL010000275.1, on the reverse strand, counting down.
CTGCTTGGGCGACACGTCGATGTAACTGACCTTGTCAGGGGTGACAGGCAGCACGTCGCCGTTGAAGCGGCAAATAACCGTTTCACCAATCAGCTTGCCCTTGGCGTCGATTTCGGCGTTGGCCTGAGCGACGCGGTGGCGCATTTCTTCCATGGCCGACAGGTAGACGACTTCGTCCGTCACCTTGCCGTTTTCCACCTTGCGATAGGGGCTTTCAATAAAGCCGTACTTGTTCACGCGGGCGAACGTCGCCAGCGAGTTGATCAGTCCGATGTTTGGGCCTTCCGGCGTTTCAATCGGGCAGATGCGGCCGTAGTGCGTCGGATGCACGTCGCGGACTTCGAAGCCCGCGCGTTCGCGCGTCAAACCACCCGGTCCAAGTGCCGACAGGCGGCGTTTGTGGGTGATTTCCGACAGCGGGTTGGTTTGGTCCATGAACTGCGACAGCTGCGAGGAACCGAAGAATTCCTTGATCGCGGCGGCGACAGGCTTGGCGTTGATGAGTTCCTGCGGCGTGAGGCCTTCGGACTCGGCCATCGTCAGGCGCTCTTTCACCGCGCGTTCGACG
>JANNXL010000274.1:0-1516 GCA_031409575.1 Hyphomicrobium sp. | reverse complement strand
AAAGTCCTTGCCTTCCTTGATGAGGCCCATGGCAATACCGGCCACCGGGCTCTTCAGCGGAACGCCGGCATCCATGAGCGCAAGAGAGGTGCCGCATACGGTCGCCATCGACGACGAGCCGTTGCTTTCAGTGATTTCGGACACAACGCGCAGCGTGTAGGGGAATTCGTCTTGTTTGGGCAGTAACGGACGCACGGCGCGCCAAGCTAGTTTGCCGTGGCCAATTTCGCGGCGGCCGGGCGAACCCATGCGGCCCGTTTCACCGACTGAGTACGGCGGGAAGTTGTAGTGCAGAAGGAAGCGCTCCTTCTTGGTGCCCTCCAGGCTATCAACATACTGCTCGTCTTCGCCGGTGCCGAGCGTGGCAACAACAAGCGCCTGCGTCTCGCCGCGCGTAAACAGGGCTGAGCCGTGCGTACGCGGCAGCACGTGCACTTCCGAAATGATGGGGCGCACAGTGGTCAGGTCGCGGCCATCAATGCGGCGCTTGGTGGCGATCACATCGCTGCGCATAATGTCCATTTCGAGCGCCTTGAACGCGCCGACGAGCAGGACCTTTTCATTGGCGTCGTCACCAGGAATTTCGATTCCAGCCATGACCTTCTTCTTGGCAGCCGACACGAGATCGTTGCGCTTGGCTTTCTCCTTGGTGGAAAAAGCGGTCTTCAGGTCGCTGCCGGCGATCTGCTTGACTTGGGCGGCGTACTTGGTGCCGTCGGGGATTTTAATGTCCCAGGGCTCCTTGGCGGCTTTTTCGGCGAGCTTGATGATCGCCTGGATCACCGGCTGCATATGCTTGTGGCCGAACATGACGGCTTCGAGCATCTGCTTTTCAGGAAGTTCTTTGGCTTCCGACTCAACCATCATCACCGCATCGTGCGTGCCAGCGACAACAAGATCGAGCACACTTTCCTTCATCTCTTCAACCATCGGGTTGAGGACGAATTCGCCGCCGATAACACCAACGCGGGCGGCAGCGATGGGGCCGAGGAACGGAAGGCCAGACAGTGTCAAAGCTGCCGAGGCGGCAACCATGCCGAGCACGTCGGGATCATTTTCAAGATCGTGGCTGAGAACGGTGATGACGACCTGGACTTCGTTTTTGAAGCCTTCGACGAACAGCGGACGGATGGGCCGGTCGATGAGGCGCGAGGTCAGTGTTTCTTTTTCAGACGGGCGGCCTTCGCGCTTGAAGTATCCGCCGGGGATCTTACCGGCCGCATAGGTGCGTTCCTGATAGTTCACGGTAAGCGGGAAGAAGTCGATGCCTGGTTTGGCAGATTTGGCGCCAACGACTGTGGCGAGGACTGTGGTTTCGCCATACTGCGCCATCACGGCGGCGTCGGCTTGGCGGGCGATATGGCCTGTTTCAAGCTTCAGCTTGCGGCCACCCCATTCAATTTCTACACGATGGATATCGAACATGTTTTTTCGTCTTTCGCTTTTTGCTTTTCTCGGACGGACGGACGGTTGTTGCCAAACCCTGAGATCAGGCACCGTTGGTGTAAATTGGATT
>JANNXL010000273.1:0-17828 GCA_031409575.1 Hyphomicrobium sp. | reverse complement strand
GTTACAGAGCACACGCCGTTCGGCGGCACTGATGCGCAGACGCTCGCAAAGAGCCAAGGCTACGAAATTATCGGTTCGCCGCGCGCCGTCGATGAGCACTTCGAAGTGCTCGGCAAGAAGGACGGAAAATTCTACGAACTCCACGCTCACCGCGATGGCAAACTGGTTCAAACCCGCCCGGTTACTGCTGGAGATACGCGGTGGGGCACGCTGGTTCGCTAGTTGAACTTCTGAGGCGAGTGAACAGGTGTTCGCTCGCCTCAACCGTCAGAAGTGGCAGTGGCGTTCGGTTGCTCCGATAAATACATGGAGTTGACTGCGGGACAGCAATAGCGATTGAGTAATCCCCTCTCCCGTTCGCGGGGGAGGGTTTTATTTTATCGAAACTTATCCCCGGCGGTTCACGCACAGGCATACTCAGCCGATCCCGGATCACTTAAGGGGGCGTCAGCTAGAGGCGTCAAGTTGGGGCGATACGGGAGCAGGCTTCGGAAGGAAGTGACTTGGTTCGCTGCCAGTCCTTCTGCGGAGATCTTTCTTCCAACGGCAACGTTGGCATTGGGATAGTGCCCGAAATAAAAGAGGATCTCTGGCGCCAGGGTAATACGACCGTCCCCTGGGGTAAGGCCTGACAGGCGGGGCGCCGTGGCGCCATGCAAACCAATCTACGGACTACCGAGGTGCTTCCGCGCCCCGCTCTCCTTATTTGCGCAAGGCGACTGCCCTCCGGGCAGCCGGCCGCCTCGCGCGTGCGCGTCCCGGCCGGCTCCGCGAAGCGAAGTCGGGACGCGCAAAGCAAAAAGGAGCGAAACGGAGTCACGGCGCAAATCAAAACTACCACGGTAAAACCTTCCCAAACATTTGCACTCTTACTGCGCTAATTCGGAGCAATTGCAGAATTTTTTAATAAATCTCCGTTAGCACTAATGACTGGGGTGTGAGGACTTCATCAAATTTTATCGGTGGCAGGCAGCAATTTTTAAAAGTTGCGGCCTTAAAACTTTGTTCATCCGAGCACAAAGCGTCAGTTGAAAAATAGTGGGAGTATACCATGGCTAGAATCACGGGCACGGCGCGTAAGAACAATCTTAACGGCACCAACACCAACGACACGTTGCTCGGCCTCAATGGTAACGACTCCCTCTCCGGCAAAGGCGGCAACGACTATCTCGACGGCGGCGCAGGCAACGACCAGCTCGATGGCGGCAGCGGCAACGACTATCTCGAAGGCGGCGCTGGCAGCGACACGATTACCGGTGGAGCTGGCCTAGACACGCTCAAAGGTGAAGCTGGAAACGACCGGCTAACGGGCGGTACGGGCAACGACAAAATTTATGGCGGTACGGGCTCCGACACGGCATTTTTTGCCGGATCTTCCAATAACTACACCATTTTTGAGATTTCGGGCGGACTGCGGGTTATCGGCGCTGACGGCATCGACTTCGTTTCTAATGACGTGGAATTCCTAAGCTTTAGCAACGGGAAAATTTCGACCTCCGACAAGATCATGACACTGACGGCCGGAACCGATAGCGGTTCGGCCTTCACCGGCGGGCTAGGCGACGATACCTTCAACTCCACGATGAACACGGACACGTCTTCAGGGACCACGTTCACCTCGGGCGACGTTCTGGACGGAAGCTTCGGCACGGGCGACGTGTTGAACATAAGCATTTCCGGATCAGACGGCGGCGGATCCTTCGGCGGCGTTAAAATCTCGCACATCGAGAAAGTCGATATCCTCAACGCCGAGCAGACCGGCACGGTTACGATCGATGCCGCTCAATGGTCGGGCGTAAAGAACATCGTCTCGAGCGCAAGCTCGGGCGCGGCGACTGAACTGACCAACCTGGCCACTTTGGTGTCAGCGGAATTGAACGCCAACGCGGGCAATCTGACGCTTGGCTATGCAGCAGCCGCGCTATCGGGCGCCTCTGACGTGCAAAACCTCACCTTGACGAATTCGGCAGGCGGCGTCTTCGCGCTGACGGGCGGCGTCATCGAAACTTTGAATATTACGGCTGAAAACGGAGCCAGCTCGGTCACGATCGACTCAGGCAATGCGCACCAGACGATCACCATCACGGGCGACCAGCACGTTGAACTCGACGTTGACGGTTCGGATGATCTTACGGAAATCGATGCATCTGGAGTCGTAAGTGGCGGCATCATCATTCAGAACGCCGGCGCATCTGATCTGACCTTTACGGGGTCGGATGAAGACGACGTGATCGTGTTCGCAGGCGATAGCCTTGATGGTGACGACATCATTGACGGCGGCGACGGCGTGAACCTGATCGGCTTCCAGACTGGCGCCGATTTAAGCGACGCGGATCTGGGCGGCGTCAGCGGCATTCAACAGCTTGCGGTGGCTGGCGGCACTCTGGCCGCTGAACTCGATACAAATGCCCAGGCGTCTGGCATCGACATCATCCAATCGTTCGGAGCGAGCGCTGTCGACATTACAGTTGGTGCAAACTTCACCAACAACCTGTCGATTGACCTTGAGGCTGTCGATTCAACCAACGCAGCTACCCCCGACGTGGACGACACCATTGATGCTTCGGCCTCGGCCGCAGCTTTGAAAGTTACATCTGCCGCAAGTCACATTACCACTGACGACATTCTTGCTGGCGGCACCAGCGATGACGACACTCTCGTGCTTACGGTTGATGGCGGCACGACCAATCTTTCAGGCGTCTCCGGCTTTGAAACGATCACACTTGCTGCCGGTGCAACCGACACCGATGGCGCAACATTCGTTGTTGGGTCGGACACTGTTTTGGCCGCAAGCAGCTCACTGACGCTTGATGCCTCGCTGTTCACGAACGCAGCAGCCGTGCTCAACTTTGATGGCTCGGCAGAAACCGATGGCGATTTCGTTGTCACCGGCGGCGCTGGCGATGACGTTCTGACAGGCGGCGATGGCGACGATTCGCTCTCGGGCGGCGCCGGCGACGACGTTCTCACAAGCGGTGCGGGCTCGGATACGCTGACTGGCGGAACAGGCAGCGACTTGTTCGTCACTGGCGACTCGGATCTCGACCATACAGACACCTTCACAGGTGGCAATGAGTCGGACGACGAACTGAATTTGTCTGATGATGGCGATGGCCTCAGCGACGAACAGCTCACCGGCATAACCGGTATCGAAGTGCTGTCGTCGTCGGCAAGCCAGCTGACAGCGACCCTCGATGCTCAAGCCTACAACGGCGGCGCTGGCTTCAACCGCATCGTCGCAACTTCGGGTGATGACAGCGTCACCATCGGGGCGGGCTTCGTTGCTGGCACGGTCACGTTTGATCTGACGGACGGCGGATCCGATACGGTTGACGCGTCAGCAGCCGGCGCATCCATCACTGTGCTTTCGACTGCGAGCGGCATTGGCAGCGATGACAGCATCTCGGGCGGCACGTCGGCAAATGACGTGTTGCGTCTGTCGGCAGACGGCGGCACGGCAAACCTGAGCGGTGTCAGCGGCATCGAAACCATCACTGTCGTTGCAGGAAGCACGGCGGCGGACGGCGTCACCATTGTCGTTGGCAGCGCCGGCGTTGCAGGCGATGGCGCGACAGTCACGGTCAATGCCGCCGCGCTGACAGACGCTGCCGCATCCTTCACGTTCGACGGGTCTGCTGAAACGTCCGTCATTGCTGGCAAGTTCGATGTCACGGCCGGAGCGGGCAACGACAGCCTGACCGGCGGCAACGGGGCCGACAAGCTCTCTAGCGGTACCGGTGATGATACTCTGAGCGGTGGTCTTGGAGACGACATCATCAATGCCGGCGAGGGCGCAGATACGGTGAATGTGCTGAATGCCACCAACAATGGCGGCGACACGGTGAGCTTCGGAAGCGACCAGGATACCGATACGGCCTACTTTGATCTGAACACCACACCGACGGCCGTCTCGACGTTCACCGACTTTGACGCTGGCGAGCCCGACAGCCCGGAAGACATCATTGCCGTCAAGACGGGCGCCAGCAATTGGTGGGCGGATATGGCTGTCAAGGTTATGCAGTCTAACGGTGGACCGGCAGCAAACGCTGCGCTCATCGTGCTCGATGGGCAGCAGTATAACTCGCTGGGGGATGCAGCTGACGCAGCCGACGGACTGCAGGCATCATTCGAAGGCCAGGAAAGCTACCTGTTTGCCTGGGCCGACCAACAGAACGTAGTCCATATTTCGTATGCGGTCACGGATGCAGCAGCAGGACTGGAAGCTTTACAGGATGCCTACGTTGACCTCGTAAAGCTCAACAACTACGACGTGTCCACGATCTTCAACATTGACCTGCAAGACTTCACGTTCATCGACAACGTCATCTAAGTCACGATAAAGTCTTGGGTTTCCGCTGATCGTGGTCCGCCTAGAAAAGCACCAATCGCACCTGCCATGGTCCTTGGCGGGTGCGATTTCGTTTTTGGGGCATCGATTGCGCCACGCCCGCGCTCTTTTTAGTACGCGCCACAACTTCGTCATCACAGAACGGGCCCGAATCAGTAAATGTACGGTTTAGCCCTATGCGCATGGCGGCCGGTGACGTGGTTCTGGCCGGCTTCCGCCATGTACAATTGAGTTTGCGTGCCAGCACCTGCCAAGACGTACAACAGCCTGCCCTACGGCCGGCACTTTCTGGAGACGAAAGATGGACGATCAAGTCACCGTCACACTGTCCAAGGACGAACTCGAAACGATGCTGTACGCACTTGAAGTGGCCGAAGCCGATTGCGTGGAATCAGCGTCTGATGGCTCGTCGCAGCCCGACGACCGCACCACCTGGGCAGACGCCGCCGAAGAAATGCGCGCACTGCGTCCCAAGTTGCAGCTGCTCGCTGCTTAATCGCAGCAAGAGCCGACTGAAATGAAAAACGCCGCGACCATGAATTGGAAGCGGCGTTTTTATTGGCTTAAAGACGTGTGAAATTTAGCTGGACGGCCCGAGTGGCAGTGTGTGGGTCCACGATCCGCCGGATGTATCGCTGGCGGTAATCGTCAACTCGTCTGATCCGTCCGTCAGGTAGTCGAATTCGAAGCTCGGATCCTGGCTGAGAGACATGCTGCCTTCAACCTCAACAACCGTCTTACCAGATTGTTGGATCGCGACTTTGTCGAGAAGGCGGAGCGGGATATAAAGCAGCGAAATTTGATCTTTCACCATACCCGTGTGATTGGGATGGCTGATGTCCACCTTCACGCGCTGCGCAGAGTTTGACGAGATCGCGCGCGGGCCCACAGAGGCCAGCTGTGTGTTGCCCATGCGCGCATTGATTTCTTCATCGCTGCCATTGGGCGGTGCCGAGCATGCGGACTGACCGCCGGTAAAGCGCACATGTTGCTCAGACATATAGAGTTCACCATCGCTCGCCTCAACAATGGCGCGCACACCTGTTACGGCGTCGAAACGGAATTTGGCAGCAAGACCGACGTGAGAACGGGGCTGATTGAAGTGGAATGCAGCGGCGACAGGAGTGGGATTTTCATCGACAAGAATAGTCACGCTCTTGACCGTACGCCCATCCCTGAAAGCTGCATCCACAGCGACCGGCACTTCCATCTGATTTTCGGGCCGGTCGGGTGCAGTAAGTGTTACTTCCTTGCTGCCGTCATGGATGATGCGCGAACCGTAAAGCTCGTCGCGAATGCCGGGCCACGAGTCGCTCGCAGCCGCCGGGACAGCTAAACTCAATAGAATTGCGACGCCCGCAAGCGCTGTTGCCAACGGGGTGGCCGACAGGTTGAAATGACAGGGTGGCCGCATGCGTTCTATCCCGCAGAATACGAGTTTGGTGCCATGTCGAGTGTCTGCATGCACTTGACCGAACAGTCAAGTTTAAACCATTGTATTGCGGTCCGGTTATTGGGGTTTGTTCGGCAGTCTCGCCTGCGATCGTTGCACCCCCACGTGACTAGTAAACAGCGCGCCAGCCGGCCTTTTGCGCATCCGCTTCACTGCAAAACCAGTGCTCACCCCGTTTGGTGTCCACGCGGACCTTCGTGTACCAGGGGCTCCAGGGCATGTGGTAAATTTGGCCGTGTTCCGTGACATTGCCTTTGATGGCACAGCCGCCGGGCGCTTCCTGCTCCGCCGATTGCCAGCGTTGTTCGCGATAGATCCATGGGGCCTCTGCCGCGCCCTGCCAGATACCGGTTTTCGAGACTTTGGCTTTGGTTTCAAGGTCGACGTAACGCGTTGAATATTTGACAAAAGCCCACGCCATGCCGAGCCGCACCATGGCCGCGTTCAGTTCTTCCCCACCTGTAGAACACACACCCAGCATGCGCCCATACTTGTCGGCGCCGTGGCTGACACAGTGAACATTGGTGTTGCCAACCAAGCTGCCCAATGCCTGCGATGCAGCTTGGCCGCATTTCCAGGAGCCAAGCCAGCGGCGTCCGCAGGTTTGCGCCGTCTCAGGGGCATCGATTCCTTCCAGGCGCACGCGCTGACCGCCCATATCGAGCGTATCGCCATCGACCACCTTGGCTGGCCCGGAAAGCTCTGCAGTTGGCCGCACGGCAGCTCGCGGGCCAGAGTTTGACAGCCCGAGAAGAGCAACGCCGGCAAGCGCAGAAGCCACCAGACAGCGAAGCGAAGTCTTGAAATCAGATTCACCCATAGGTTGAATCTGACTGATTCGGATGTCGAAAGCCCGGCGCAATCGTGGTGCTTCGATTGCAGACGATGGCGCGATTTAGGCGCGCGCAACGAGCGCTGCAAATAACTGCGAGCCGCGCGCAGCCATTCTCACCCTGTGGAAAAACAGTCGCGCGTTTGGCTTAGGCGATTGTCCTGCAATGACATAATCTCAAAGTATACAGACAACTCTCGATTCTGCGGTGCGAGTTCGTCTTACGTGCACCCCATTTCCATTTGGAGCGGCTATGGCCAATAGACCCCCGCCCGGTTCGCCTCCCCCGCTGCCCCCATTTGACAGCTATCGCCCGCGTGATGAGCGGCCGGGTTCGCCTCAGGGCCGAGCACAACCGCAAGGCTATCCGCAGCACTCGGCTGGGCCGCTGCAACATGCTCCCCAGCCACACATGCGGCCAGGACCCGGTGGTGGTACACCCGGCGGACGCGGCCCCGGCGGCGGGGCACCACGGCGCGGCCCGGTGCCACAGCAATTCGGAATTCTGAAGGGTCTCGTCTTTGCGCTCTTCGCACTTGTGCTCATTGGTGGAGCTGGTGCAGCTTACTTTGTTTTGAACGCACCCGCTGATCTCGTGCGCGACCGGATCATCGCCGAGGTCAAAGCCAAAACCGGGCGCGATCTCAAGGTCGCCGGACCAGCGTCATTCACGGTCTATCCAAATATCGGCGTGTCAATGCGCAACGTGTCGTTGTCGGCGCCCGCCGGTATGACAGGCAAGCCGCTCGTGACGATGGACAGCTTCGATGTTTCGGTGCGCATTCTTCCGCTCTTGAAACGCGAAGTTTATGTCGAGCGCATCATACTGCAAAAGCCCGTGTTCGAACTCTACTCCAATAAGCAAGGCCGCAAGAGCTGGGAATTCGCCGCCCACGCACCTGTAAAACGCATTCAGTTTGCGCAGGCGCAGATCCCAACCGATGCACGACCCGCGGCGACAGACGCACAGCAAGGTTTGCCAGCGGAGACACCTTCGTTGGGCACTCCTGAATCCTCGCGAAGTAGCATCGAACAACTGCACTTCGGCAATGTGCGCATTGAAGATGGCACTGTGCGCTACGCGGATGCGGCGTCGGGCGCAACACACGAGGCCAGTGCGATCAATATGAAGGTGGGGCTGTCTGATTTGAGGCAGCCGCTGAGCGCTGAAGGCGATCTGGCCTGGAAGGGTCAAAAGGTCGATCTCAATCTGACACTGACATCGCTGAAAACCCTCATGGACGACAAGCCGGCGCGGCTCGCGCTTGCCATGTCGAGTGCGCCGGCAACCGCCCAATTCGATGGGTCGCTGACCCTGCGTGACAGTTACGATTTGGAGGGCTCGCTCAACGCGAAGTCGCCATCAGTGCGCGCGCTGGCGAAGTGGCTCGGCACCGTTTTGCCGAAAGCCAAAGGCTTCGGTGCGCTTGAGGCGACGGGCCAGGTCCGCGCAACCCAAAAGGTCATCAGCCTATCGGGGGCAAACATAACGCTTGATGGTGCAACGGCCAAGGGCCAGGTAACGGTCGAAACGCAAGGCGAGCGTCCCTACGTCAAAACGACTCTCAGTGTTTCGGAACTCGACCTCAACAAATACATGGCTGGCGGGGGAGGTTCGGCATCGTCCGAACCGAAAGCAGCAAAGCAACCGCCCGCAACTGCACCCTTAACCGGCAATGATCAGCCTTCCGCTGCCCAATCGATCGAAGATCTTCTGCAAGATGCTCCGGCCGCCAATGGCCCGCGCGTGCAAGGCTACTCCCGGCGCGAAGGCTGGAACACCGAGCCGTTTGATTTGACAGCACTTGGTGCCGTCGATGCCGATGCCAAACTCTCAGTGGGGCGTCTCCTCTATCAGGATATCAAAGTCGGGCAATCGCAATTGACAGTTGCATTGAAGAACAAGGTGATGAAAACCAACTTCGATGACATCCAGCTTTATGGCGGGCGCGGGAATGGCTTCATCACTCTCGATGGAACCTCCACGAAAACAGCAAATGCCGGGGCCAACTTGTCTTTCGATGGCATCGATGCGCAGCCGTTTCTGAAGGATGCGGCAGATTTCGACAAGCTGTCTGGCAAGGCCAAGCTCACGCTCGCGGTTGCAGGCCAGGGTGCCAATCAGAACCAGCTCATGAATGCGCTAAACGGCAAAGGCGACTTCACGTTCGCCAATGGTGCGGTAAGCGGCCTCAACGTCGCCGGCATGATCCGAGGCGTGACGCAGGGTAAACTGAGCGGGCTCAAAACATCGCCCACAGAAAAAACGGACTTCAGCGAGTTGGCCTCGACGTGGACGATCACCAATGGCGTTGCAAGCAATCAGGATTTGCGTCTTGTCAGCCCGTTACTGCGGTTGACAGGCTCCGGCAACGTGATGCTGGGCGCCCAGCAGGTCGACTACATCATGCGCCCCAAGTTGGTCTCGAGCATTGCCGGGCAAGGCGGGGCTGCCAACGAACAAGGTCTCGAAGTGCCGGTCCGCGTGCATGGGCCGTGGAGCAAGCTCGACTACACACCAGACCTCAAAGGCATTTTCTCTGATCCCAATAAAACCGTCGAAACGATAAAGCAAATTGGCAAACAGTTTAAGGGCCAGAACGCTAGCGAGGCTTTGAAGAACCTGCTCGGCGGCACTAAAGCGAACGCCCAGCAACCGGACACGACAGGTTCAACACAGCCGCAGCAAAAGCCGAATGCCAAAGACCTTCTCGACCAGTTCTTGAAGCCGAAGCAGTAGACGCAGTGCGCACTTCGACATTTGCCACCTCGTAAATCTCGTCCTTTCGCTGCAGTGGCCGTGCCGATCCGAGCCCAAGTCCAGGGGCGTCCAATCACCACCCATCTTGACGGATGTTATAATATCCGTATAGCTGCCAGCAGCATTGAGTTGGGAGATGGACATGGATTCTAAGTTGAGGTCGCTCTTCGAGACCGAGGGTGAGAAACCGGACACGCGGTTGCCCGTCACCGTGTTGTCGGGCTTTCTTGGCGCGGGAAAAACGACCCTGCTCAATCATGTTCTTAACAATCGCGATGGCTTGAAAGTTGCCGTTATCGTCAATGATATGAGCGAAGTGAACATCGATGCCGATCTTGTCGCCAAGGGTGGCGCGAACCTCTCACACACAGACGAAACCTTGGTTGAAATGACCAACGGTTGCATCTGCTGCACTCTGCGTGGCGACCTACTGAAAGAAGTGCGCCGCCTCTCCGGCCAAGCCCGCTTCGATTATCTTCTCATTGAATCAACGGGCATAGCAGAGCCCTTGCCGGTCGCCTCAACATTCGAGTTTCGCGACGAAGACGGGCACAGCCTGTCCGACGTGGCCCGCCTCGACACAATGGTCACCGTGGTGGATGCAGCCCACCTTTTGAAAGACTACTCCTCACACGACTTTCTCAAAGATCGCGGTGAAGTGGCAGGAGACGAAGACGAGCGGCCTCTGGTCAGCTTGCTCGTTGATCAAATCGAATTCGCCGATGTGATCATTCTAAACAAAATCGACGTCGCCCAGCCACACGAGGTTGACGCCGCGCGCGCAATCATCAGGGCGCTCAATGCAGATGCAAAGATCATCGAAACGTCCCAGTCCAAAATCGCCGTTCGCGAAATTTTGGACACGGGGCTGTTTAGCTTCGACGCGGCGCACCGCCATCCAACTTGGTACCAAGAGCTGAATGGTTTCAAAGATCACGCGGCTGAAACCGAGGAATACGGCATCTCAAGCTTTGTCTATCGCGCGCGTGGTCCCTTTGATCCGGTCAAACTCCATGCGTTCTTCAATACGTCATGGACAGGCGTTGTCCGCGCCAAAGGCTTCTTCTGGCTGGCCTCGCGTCCGCAATGGGTCGGAGAATTATCACAGGCAGGCGCGCTCGTTCGCCACGAAGCGATTGGTTACTGGTGGGCGGCGGTTCCAAAGAAGAACTGGCCGGAAGACGACGCAGCCGTCGCGCGAATTAACAAGGCCTGGCACACGCATTGGGGAGACCGGCGGCAAGAACTTGTGTTCATCGGCACGCGGGAGATGGACAAGGCAGCGCTGATGCGGGAATTAGAGTCCTGCTTGCTCGACCTGCCTGCCGAAGGCGAGGTCAACACCAACGCCTGGCTCCAACTTCCCGATCCGTTCCCAGAATGGAGGCGTGAGGCTGCGTGACGACCACGTGCACACGCGCCGGAACTCTCTTTGTTAAGCGCCCGTAAAAATCCGAGAAGCTGCCGCAAAAAATATTTGTGCCTCCACGCAAATTTCTTCTTGCGTAGGGGGGGCACTGGCCCCATATACGCCGCTCTCGTTCGTTCGCCTGCCCTTAAGGTCAAGGACACAATCCCCAAACCCCCAAGGTAAGGAGCGGACGGGTCAAATATCTATCTGCTGGTTGGGGAGGGTCACATGGCCTATAGCGACACCCTCTTCCAATTGGGGATGGACTTGACTCGTTCAAGCCCCGCCCAAGAGGAAGACTCTATCGATCAAGTGCAGGTTTTGCATGGGGATCGGACTGAAGACGGCGCCCACATTCAGAGCTCGCGACTCATCATCGACCTGTCAGGTGCACGGGCCATTGGCTCAGGCAAAATCGTTGAGCGTGCGCTCAGCGATGCGCTTGAATTCATGAAGGCTAACGTCACCCGCATCGAAGTTCGCCGTGCCGATGCGCGCGGCTGGATTTCGGGTTCGGCTGTCTTGGCTGATGGGCATGTCACCATCGACGCCTGCCCAGCGAAAGGCATCGTCGCCGTCGACGTATTGAGCCGTTCCGGCCTTCGCCCCGACGTGGCGATGACCGGTTTTGCCGATGCGTTCGCCGCCCGTGAAGTGACCTTGAAGAAGCAGCGCACCGAAGCTGAATTGGCGCGCATGCGTGCGCCAGTTGTGCAGCTTGCGGGGCTCAAGGCCCTCAGCGTAGTGGGACGCAAGAAGGCAGCCGTTACGGTCAGCAAAGTCCAACGGGCGAAAGCGGCCTGACCTCAAGTGGCCGAACCCCAAGCGGGATGGCTCACTGGTACATTCGAATAAAGAAAGCCGCATCGTGAGATGCGGCTTTTTCTTTTTTGCTTCGTCGCATTGAACGGCGTCACTGGAACTTCTGCCACGTTACAGTGACCTTGGTCCCAGTGGGCACACGGGGATATAGATCGAGCACATCCTCGTTATACATCCGGATGCAGCCCTTGGAGACCGCCGAACCGATCGTCCAAGGAGCGTCGGTGCCATGGATGCGATAGGAACTTGATCCCAAATAGAGCGCACGGACCCCAAGCGGGTTCATCGGGTGCCCGCCTGGTACGAAGGCCGGCAGACGGGGATTTTCAGCTCGCATATCGGGAGTCGGTGTCCAAGACGGATTAACCTGCTTGGACGAAACCGACGTGACGCCAGCCCAACGGCTTTGTTCACGCGGCACGGCGATGGGGTAGCTAATGGCGCGCCCCTGGCTTTCAACCCAATACAGCTTACGGTCTCCAAACGAGACGATCAGCTGACGCGGCGAATACTTGGGGCTGAAAGAGATCACTTCGCGCGCACCGCCTCCCCACAGGAACGAAAACATGTCTTGGGCCGAGGCTGGCCCGGGGAGAAATGCTGCAAGCGCCAGGGCGGCGGCGAGCAGTCTGCCCTTCAAATGAGTTGGCGCGGACACGGCACGGCGCATGGTGTCGAACCCCTGTATTGCCCTCAACTCCACGATCACGCTACAAACTGGCGCTTTTTGGGTCATTCCGCAAGGCTGCCCAGCTTCCCGCAAAGCCCCACCCCAGTTCCCGAGCGAAGCCCTTAGCGGCAGGCCGCAAGGGCGGACTTTCACTCGGCAGAATCCGGGCTGTTATGCAGGCACATTAAGAGGATCCAAAGTCCTCCAATGTTATGGTCCTTTAGTCTCAATCCTCCAAAAGACAACGCAAAGAGTTTTTAACTATGACGGACCCGCAGCCCCGATCCATGCGGCACCGGCCGACGGTCTTGGTGGTGGATGCAGACCGCTTCTCACGGACGTTGGCTTCGAGCCGGTTGGCGACACTCGACGCCCATCTGGTGGAAGCGGAAAATGCCGACGACGCGATGGCCATGATCCGTCACCTCAATGTTGATCTGGCCATTATCGGATTGGAAATGCCGGATTCCGACGGGTTTGCCTTGCTGAGTTGCATTCGCGGGCACCCCCGTCTGAAACACATACCCGTCGTTGTGCTGACGGACCGCGAGGATCGTGATGCAATGTCTCAGGCGCTCTCCGCGGGGGCGACGTCCTTTCTGCAAAAGCCGCTCAATTGGACTGCTTTTGGCGAGCACATCCGTCATTTGATCGAGCTGTCATCAGGCATTACACTTCATATTAAATCTATGCGCTCTATCAGCGCCTGAATTGGTCCGTAGTCTCAGCACGCTTCACTGCATTGATTGGCGGCCACTGCGGTGAAATCGCACCAGCTGTATTGGGGCATGAGCAACACTGTTGCTTGATATGCAATTTTAGATTGCATCAGTGCGATGTCTGCAATTTCTAAGAAAATAAATGATCTCCAAGCAGCCGGTTATGCGGCCAATACTCCGTCAACGCTCCAATTATCTACGACGCGTTAACGAGTGCTCAATCTTGGCACTCTATCATTTAAATGTTGGGGGTCCTTGCCGGAGAGCACAGAGCGTTTCGGCCGGCACGGGCAGTTGCTTCGTTTGTTCTCCCCATGCGTCGCGCCATCAAGTTTTTTGTCCCCTAGTCGAATTTGGAGAGACCCATGCGTAAGCTTCTCGTATCTGTCGCAATCGCTTTCGCTGCCGTGTGCAGTGCCGGCGGTGCAAATGCCCAAACCGCAACTCAAGATATCAACATCAACGCAACTGTTACGTCGTATTGCACGATCAACGGTGCCGTTACCGGCGCCGCTGTGACAACGGCCACCATCCCTGTAACACTTGGTGTCGTCAACCCGGCGACGATCAACCGCACGATTGCCAACGTGGCCTGCAACAACATCACCAACGTCGTTGCGACGTCTCAAGCAGGCGGCGTCACCACGGGCGGCGCAGCTCCGTCAGGTTCAAGCAACATCATCGACTACACCGGTACTGCAACATTCGGTGGCGCGACCTCGACGATCAATACGGCAACAGTCGCAACTGCGGCGGGCAATGAAACGGGCAATACCGGGACGACGGCCGGTGCCGCAACCGGCAACCTCGTTGTCGACATCGTTCCGGCTCAACCGGCTCTGCCGCTGACCCCAAGCGCAGCCTACGCCGATGTCCTAACGGTAACGCTCACTGCGCAGTAAAGGCCTCACTATCCGCAACTCTTTTCCAGGGCGCGGCGGAACACTTCTGCCGCGCCCGTTTGTCTTCACTGCCTGCCGCTCACACCTAGAGGCCCCAAATGCAGTTCTTTCGATCTCTCGTCTTAAGTGCCGTGTGGGTATTTCTACTTTTCGGAACAGCCGCCGAAGCCATGACTGTCTCGCCCATGCAGGTCGAAATGATTTCGGCAGGCAAGCGCAGTCATGCTGTCGTGTCTGTGGTCAATAATTCTGATCAGCCGCTTCCCGTCGAAGCTGTCATCCAGCGCATGACGTTGGATGAAGCAGGCCGTGCCCAGCCCTCGAAGGCCGGCGAAGTGTTTTTGATCATGCCGCCTCAGGCATTGATCCCGCCAGGCGCCACACAGAACTTTCGGGTGCAGTGGCTCGGCGATCCCATGATGGATCAGAGCCAAAGCTTCCTGCTCTATATGAATCAGATCCCCGTGAAGCTGCCGGCGAGCAAGAGTGCCGTGCAAGTCGTGATGAGCATGGGCGTAATGATCAATGTGGCCCCCGCACAAGGTTCTCCTTCGATGAAGGTGGTTGGCACTGCGATCACGACGGATAAGTCAGGCAAACGGTTCCCAATGATAACCGTTGAGAACACGTCAAGGATTCATGCGCTGCTGCCCCAGGCCACGATCACGCTGGCATCTGGAAACTGGTCGAGCACGCTTACCCCACGCAACCTAGGCGACGGCGTTGGCATCGGCCTTGTACAGCCGGGAAAGCGCCGAAGGTTCATCCTGCCGGTCGAGTTGCCCGCCGGCGTTTCCAGCCTGCAAGCCAGCGTGGAAATGGCGAAGTAAGTCTGCGTCCCAGTCGGGATGTTTGAGAAAGTTGTGGTGTCGGGTGTTGTTACGAGGTGCGCGTCCGTGAGGCGGAGGCCTAGTCAGTGCAGCGAGAGCACCAGTGCGCAAGCATGGTGGGGCGGCAGCGAATATCGCTGCCGCCCATTGCTGCTTTATGGGCACTCGCTATTTTCTGTGTCTCAATCTGCCTGATTGGGGTTTCACCAGCCTGGCCGGCTGAAACCGAATATGCGAAGGCAATTTCAAGCCGCCTCAATCCAACCGGCAGCACGGTCGCCTTCCCCGTTCCCCTCAAGGACGGCGACTACACACTCGGCGATGTGATCATTCAAATCACGGCCGAAGACAGAATCTTGATCGAGAAGACGGTGCTAATTGAGCGGGCATCGCAAGTGCTCGGAGCTGGTGCGGCGCAACTGCTCACTGCCGTTCCTGACACCGCGGGCTTCGCCGCAATTGAACAGTTTCAAGCGGCTGGCCTCAAGGTGCATTTCGATCCAGGCCTGCAAGAATTGCAATTGACGCTAGGGGCAGACCAGCGCACGTCCAGTGATCTCGATTTCGGCGGTAGACCCGTTCAGAACGCCAGCACGGCCCTGACGCAGCCGGAGTTCTTTTCGGGCTACCTCAATATCATCGGCGGCGTCGATCAAGATTGGTCAACCGGCACCGGATCGCAACGCGACTCCGAAACGAGTGGCCGCGTGGAACTGGAATCGGCACTGCGTGCCGGCTCTATCGTTTTTGAGAACCGGGCGGCACACGAAGGCGATGTCGATGCCAACATCTGCCCCGACCAGGCATCGTGCGTCTACGGCCATGTGGCAGGGCTGAAGCGGCAGAGCTCACGCGCGGTATACGACATGCCCGAGCACCAATTGCGTTTGCAGTTCGGCGATACGGACGCCGTCGCTGTTCCGCTTCAGAGGTCTACTGAAGTGCTTGGATTGTCCATCCAAAAGTCAGCGCAATTTAACCCCAGCGAGTCGATCACATCGGCGGGTGCGGGATCATTCCGGCTTGATAGCAACGCAACAGTTGACGTGGCGGTCAATGGCGCGATCGTACAACGGCTGCAATTGCGGCCCGGTAACTACAATTTACGCGACCTGCCTCTCACTGCTGGCGCCAACGACATCGAACTCACCATCACCGGTGAAAACGGCGAGCGGCAATCGCTGAATTTTACGGCCTATTCGGATCCGAGTTTGCTGGCGCCCGGGAAAAGCGAATGGGGGGTCGCGGCCGGACTACCCTCCTATCTTCTCGACAATGAACGCACATACAGTGACACAAATTTCCTCGGCACTGGCTTCCTCCGCTATGGCCTGCACGACGGTCTGACCGCCGAGGCAGATTTGCAGGGCGATGCCGAAGTCGTAATGGGCGGCGTTGGCTTCGATCTCGAAACCGGGCTTGGCCTGATCGGACTGCATGGGGCTGGCTCAACGGGAGCGCCGGGATCGGGTATTGCTGCCGATTTCGTCTGGAGCCTGACAAGCTTCAAAGGCTTGACGGACGAGCGTAGTGAAAGCCTGCACGTTAACGCCGAATACCGCAGCACGGATTTTCACACACCGGGCGAATTCCTTGATGGCGCAGATGGCATCATCTATCCCGAATTCAACTATTGGCTTAGACTGAGCGGATCGTATTCGGCGCCCATCACCAACGACATCACTGCGACTGTTTCAGGCCGCTACCAGTTCGCCGACGAAGACCGGCAGTTTAGCCAATCTTCGTTCTTCCGTGGGGATCGCTACGGTGCCGACCTCACCCTCTCGCGTTCGATCGGCGCGTCGGCCAATGCCAGCCTCCTGGTCGGATATTCGAACGAGGTTTATTTGCGCGATCCCGATGAGAACAAAGCACCAGATCCTGATGTGCGGGTTGCCTTGCGCTTCAACGTGCGCCCTGGTGATACGACGTCGATTGCTGGCGGCTACGATTCACTCGGCCAGCAATCGGGCGTGTCCGCCTACCGCGGCGAAACATACGGCAATGATCATTGGGACACGAGCCTCGATGTTCAGAATAGGGGCTCGGACAAAACAGCGAGCGTGAATGCCTCTGTTGGCTATCGCGGTAATCGTGCCGAAGCGCGCGTGTCCCACTATGGCGATGCAGAAGACGTTGCCCTCGGGCAAATGGATGGCAAGCTTTCGCGCCAGCGCACTTCGATGCGTGTGGGAACGTCGATCGCCTTCGCCGGCAGCAAAGTTGCCGTTGGTGCGCCTGTTCGCGGGGACGCGTTTGCCATCGTCGCGCCGCATGAGAGCTTAGCTGGCAAGGAAATCACCATCGGCAGCCCCGACAATGTCCGCGCCAAAGCCGACGAGTTCGGCAACGCACTCGTGTCAGACCTTCCCGCCTACATGCCAGGCTCCATCCCTATCGACGTTGACGATCTCCCGCTCGGCTACAGCCTCGGCAGCGGCGCGTTCGATACCTTTGCACCCTACAAGGGCGGCTACGCCATTGAAGTTGGATCGGCATATTCTGTCTCGGTGTACGGCACACTCCTGATGGCAGACGGTCAACCGGTTTCATTGGTGACCGGTTTGATGCATCCAGAAAACGAGCCGGGCAAACAAGTCGCGGTCTTCACGAATGCCGAAGGCAAGTTCGGTGCAGAGGGGCTCGCACCAGGCCGCTGGATTGCAGAGATGGCAACGGAAGGCAGCGCTAGCCGCTACGTCATCGATGTACCCGGAAACACCAACGGCCTCGTCAAAGTGGGCACACTTCAACCCTCCGAGGGATCACCGCAATGAAACCCCTGCTTCGATCGCTGGCGATTTTCGCCGCGATGATCATCGCAGCCAGCACCGCAGAGGCGCGCTGTACGATCAATGCGGCTGGCCTCACTATCACGCCCGTCACCGCAAGCACGGGCACTTACACACCGCCAACGGCGCCGACGGCTCAGTCTGTGATGTTTACAGTCTCCGGAAGCTACAATACCAACAACAACACATCGGCGCCGTTGTGCACTGTGGCGATCTCATTCAACCGTGCAACGCTGCCAGCAACAATGGCGCGTTCCGGCGGCGGCGCGACGCTTCCCTACACAATCC
>JANNXL010000272.1:0-2899 GCA_031409575.1 Hyphomicrobium sp. | reverse complement strand
CGCTGCCCGTGACGTTGACAAACGACGGCGCGCGCACGGGAACGGTGCTGTCGATGGAGCTTGCCGCCAGCGAGATCGGAGCAAATGGATCGTAGGCTCCGCCGCGCGTTTTTTCCATTGTCCAACGGCCAAAGTCGGCAGCGTAAAATCGCTTGGTCTGATTGGTGCGCGGATCGCTGACGGCAAGCTCCATCGACAGCACCGTTCCCGTGCGCGCGCCGTCGTTTGTCAACGTCACGGGCAGCGCGAACATCTCGAAATTCGAGTTCTGGTAGGGCGCAGAGTATTGAATAACCGCGGGCACGAACACGCGGAGGTCGGCAGCCCTGAGCGAAGTATCCCACAGGCTGTAGCCCGAAAAAGCCAACGCGACGCCTGAAAGGATGGCCGCAAACCATCCCCCGCCGCTGGACGCTTGCGCCGCAATAGCGGCTGGATCGTCAACGCCTGCCCGGCCCCTAAAGATTGCCACTGCATCCCCCCTCGAAAACCATGAAAACTGATGCGGAAGGGGCTGCACAATTAGGGCACGCGTGAGGCGTCAAGGCATTGATTGCCCAAACGCCGTTAACTTCAACCGCATTCCCCCTTACTTCCTCTCGAACTTCTTGAACTTGACGCGATGCGGTTCGACGGCGGCGTCGCCCAGGCGGCGCTTTTTGTCGTCTTCGTAGCTGGCGAAGTTGCCTTCGAACCATTCGACGTGGCTGTCGCCTTCGAAAGCGAGAATGTGGGTCGCAAGCCGGTCGAGGAAGAAGCGGTCATGTGAGATGACCACGGCGCAGCCCGGAAAATCTTCGAGAGCTGCTTCCAGCGCGCCGAGCGTTTCGGTGTCGAGGTCGTTCGTCGGCTCGTCGAGCAGCAACAAGTTGCCGCCTTCTTTGAGCATCTTGGCCAAGTGCACGCGGTTGCGTTCACCGCCTGAGAGGAGACCGACTTTCTTTTGCTGATCCGCGCCCTTGAAGTTGAACCATCCGCAATAGGCGCGGCTTGGCATTTCGCGCTTATCGCCGAACTTCATGATGTCGAGGCCGCCGGAGATCTCCTCCCACACGGTTTTCTTGTCGTCGAGGTGATCGCGGCTTTGGTCGACGTAGCCGAGCTTCACCGTATCGCCCAATCGGATCGTGCCACTGTCGGGCTTTTCCTTGCCGGTCATCATCTTGAACAATGTGGTCTTGCCCGCGCCGTTGGCACCGATCACACCGACGATGCCGCCCGGCGGCAGGTTGAAGGTGAGATCATCGATCAGCAGGCGGTCGCCGAAGGCCTTCGACAGGCCTTCAACATTGACCACCAAATCGCCCAGCCGCGGCCCGGGAGCAATCGAGAATGTGGCCTTGCCGACTTCCTCGCGGCCTGACGCTTCGACCAGCTTGTCGTAGGCTGTAACACGCGCTTTGGACTTGGCTTGGCGGGCTTTCGGAGAGGCGCGGATCCACTCCAGTTCCCGCGCCATGGCTTTCGACTTGCTCTCTTCGGCGGATTTTTCCGCCTCCTGACGCTTAGCCTTCTGTTCAAGCCAGCTTGAGTAGTTGCCCTTGTAAGGAACGCCCTGGCCGCGATCGAGTTCAAGTGTCCAGTCAGTCAGGTTGTCGAGGAAGTAGCGGTCATGGGTCACGAGGATGACGCAACCTGTGTAGTCTTTCAGGAAGCGCTCCAGCCACGCCACGCTTTCAGCGTCCAAGTGGTTGGTGGGCTCGTCGAGCAGCAGAATGTCTGGTTTGGCGAGCAAGAGACGCGTCAGCGCGACACGGCGTTTTTCACCGCCAGAGAGCTTCGTGACATCGGCATCTCCCGGCGGGCAGCGCAGCGCATCGAGCGCTTGCTCAACTTGCGTATCCAAGTCCCACAGGTTGAGCGCGTCGATCTGATCTTGCAGCGCCGTCATTTCGTCGGCGGTCTCGTCGGAGTAATTGGCGGCGATCTCATTGTAGCGATCGAGGATGGCTTTCTTTTCAGCGACGCCTTCCATGGCGTTGCCGAGCACATCCTTATCGGGGTCAAGCTGCGGCTCCTGGGCGAGATAGCCGACTTTGACGCCTTCGGCCGGGCGCGCTTCGCCGATGAAATCATCGACCGTTCCGGCCATGATCTTAAGCAGCGTCGACTTACCGGCGCCATTAAGACCCACGACGCCGATCTTGGCGCCGGGCAGGAACGACAGAGATATGTCTTTCAGCACCTGCTTGCCGCCCGGATAGGTCTTGGACAGCTTGTGCATGTAATAAACGTACTGGTGTGCGGCCATGGGGGCGCCTTGTTCTTTGCCGCCAAGCGGGCTTGTGTTGCCGCTGTGCGTGGGAGGAGATCAGGGCGCTGTCTACCTGATCCGCGCGCCGGGCTCAACGGGGCTGCCCCCGGCAACAGTTGACTGTCTTTTGGTCAATTTTACCCAATTTTTACCACCCGCACTGCCGCTTCGGTAACCGGCTTTGTGCAAGGTTCGTTTAATAGATTGAATTGTGGGCCTGCAGCTATGGCCCCCGGGGAACGACACGATGACCGCGCCGCGTTTGTTCATTCGTAAGGCCATGCTCAACATCTCGGGGCGCGTGCGCCCGTGCATTCAGGTCCAGGCAGATGTGCCGCCAGTTCTGGTGGCCAAGCTCAACGAGCACTTCCTGAGCGAAAACCTCTTCAAGCGGTCAAGTTATTCGCAGGGCTTTCCGGCCGGCGTGCCCGTGCCGCCGCCCGCACTTGCTCCGCATCTGGCAGCCCTGATCAAGAACGACGCATGCCCGGAAATTACGGTCAAGACGCTCCTTGCCGGCCAAATGCACCAGACGCAGGGAATCTGGGAAGTGATGGCGTTTGAATACATTGCCCAGCGCGCGTTCGACAGCCTGTGCACCATGTTGATCTCAGTCGCCGAGATTGGCACCGAAACGGTCTACAC
>JANNXL010000271.1:0-5062 GCA_031409575.1 Hyphomicrobium sp. | reverse complement strand
CCGTTCATGAAGCGGTCGGCAACGGCTTTGATGTCGGATGGATAGCTTCGTGTGTTCGGAGCCCACTGCTTGGCCAGCTGTGAAAAGGTCATCGGGCCTTTGATCGTTTTCTGCCATTTGGTCAGAACTTCCCAGTCCTGGATATTCTTGGTGCGTTCAGCGACCGGGTTTTCAATTTTTTCGCCAGAGTACATGGCGAGGTGTTCTAGATGGGCACGCGCGCCGCTTGAAACGTCTTTGAATTTTTCTCCGCGCACCCCGCCGCCCGTGGTGCCGAGGCCGGCAAAGTTGTTTTGATCAGGCTTCACATCGCCGGTGAAGGTAAGGAACCCCGTTTCCACAAGCATCTGAAAGAAGCCGTAGTCCCACCGGATGCCAAGCTCTTGGCCGTGGCGCATATACTCGGTGGCGATGGTTTCGAATTTTGGGTCGAGGTTGGAATTGCGCGCTTTGATGAAGCCCATCAGCCGCCCAGGGGTAGCGCAGGCAGACACGACGTTATCGTCTGAAACCTTAACGGCAGGGAGATCGGGAGCGGCAAAGGCCGGGGAGGCGAACATGGAGAGCGAAAGTAGCGCAAATCCGGCGCTAGACCGGAGTCCAGTCGATGGTCTCATGGCAATACCTCAGAACGCGGCGCGCTAACGCGCCCAACACACCACCAATGGTGTCTATGGGCTTAACGTTAACGAAGGGTTTACGAGACGGCGAACACTCGCTGTTCGCTGTCGTCGCTCATGTTTGAGGCGCGAGTGCGGGAGCGGCAGGGAGGAATTGTGGCAATTTCAATGCTGTGGCGCACTGTTGAACTGTGTGTAGCTGCCGCTTTGCGGGTCACGGACAGCTCAGATGGCTGGCTTTCCAGGGTGAGAGTTATTGAGTGCGCCACCCTCATCACCCCATGTCAGGTGCTGTCCGCCGTCCAGCGCGATCATCTGTCCAGTCATGGCTGGCGCCCCCAGAATAAAGCGAACAGTGCTGGCGATCTCATCGGGCGTCGGCCCGCGCTTGAGCAACGTGCGTTGCACTTCACCGGCAAAATCGGCTTCCGTCTGGTGGATGCTTTTGAGTACGGGCCCGGGTCCAATCGCATTAACACGGACGCGCGGCGCCAATGCCTGCGCCAGTGTTCGGGTGGCCGTCCAAAGCCCGGCCTTAGAGATCGTGTAAGAGAAAAAATCCGGCGTCAGCTTCCAGACCCGCTGATCAATGATGTTGATGACATTGCCGGTTTTTGAGTCCGGCAGGTGCCGTGCGAGGGCCTGGGCGAGGAATACCGGCGCCTTCAGATTGATATTGAGATGCGTGTCCCAGGTTTCGAAAGAGGCCGTCGATACGGTGTCGAGCAAAAATTCCGATGCGTTGTTGATCAGGCATTCCGGCGTGCCGAGTGCGTCCCGGCAGCGCGGAACGAGGGTTTTGACGTCTTCCTCCTTTGCAAGGTCGCCGTGCAGCAATGCGGCGCGGCTCCCCAACGCCTCAATTTCGCGAATAAGCGCCTCTCCGTCGGCTCGCGAATTCCGATAGTGCACGCCGATGCACCAGCCCTGCCGCGCCAGATCCAGCGCAATGGTGCGGCCGATACGGCGCGCGGCGCCGGTAATCAAGGCAATACCTGCTGAGGGAGTTAAGGCCATGATGGAGATTATTTTTCCTTGATTTTCAGGAATTTGGAAGGTGGCTCGTTATACGAGATACGCCAAGATATGCGACTGGACCTTGGCAAGGTGACTTAAGTCAAGGAAACTAGTCATTTTTCTGGGATAACTCTGTCATTGTCCCGTCATCGGAGGGAATTATACACACAAGTGAAAAGGTCTCGCGGCCCCGGCAATGCGCCTCTGGTACAGTTTTGCGCATTCGAATGGCCGGCGAGTGGACGCCCGCTAGCCCTCTCTAGCAGGGGCGTTCAACTCAGCTAGGGGCTGGCCTTGCGGAACTCTAGAGCGCTCCCCGCTGCTCCAAGCGTCTGCAGGTCAGCCTCGTTTGAGGGGTGTTGCCGCCAAAACATTGAAATTGCGGCGCTTCCCCCTTCAATTCTGTGTTTTTGTCGGCAGGTGTGGCCACTCCCGCCTTGATTGCCGGACCCGCATCACCTTATGGCTGAGAACCCGCCGCAGCGATGCCCAGCTCGGGACGGGCACCCAGGCAGTCCGATGATACTCACCATAATTCTGATGATCGCAGTGACGATTGGCGTAGCGATTTGGGGACTGGCACCTCAGATCGCCGAAGGCCGCGTGCTGTTCGGCCAGACGCCAGACCGGCCCGCGGGTTTTGGCTATCGCATGGCGTGGCTGGCGATCCGGTCACGCGATTCCAGAGCTGTCGCAGATGCACTGGGGCTCTCCGACGCCACACCGTGCAATTGGAATTCCGGCATCGGCACGGTGTATGACCGCAAGCTAGGCGAGAACCATATTTTTGTTTCACCACCTATCAACGGCTGGGTGTTTGCGGTTGGCGTTCCACTGCCGCACCCGGCAGGCTCGGCTTTTGCCGACAAGTGCACGCCGCTGCTCGTTGGGTTAGGCGGCCGGTTCGTCGAAGTGCAATATTTCTTCAGCTATCCGCCCATCGATATGTTCGCGTGGGCACGGATGCTCGACGGCCGTCTGGTGCGCGCGTTTGCAACTGGCGACGAAGGCGTCATCTGGAACAAGGGCAAGACCACGCGGGAGGAGCGCGATCTGGGCTTGAAAATGTTTGAGTTGCGCGGCGTCAAGGGCCGCCGCGGGGATGCGGGCGGCGAAATTATCCTGCATCCAACCGAAGAGCACGTTATGCGTCTCGCCAGCCGCTGGAGCCTCGACCCAACCAAACTCGACAATGTGAAAGCCGAGCCCGCTCTCGGTTTCATTGCCAGCGTTCCGGTGTCATGGCGCGCTGAACGGTTGAGGCGCTCGGCGTGACGGTCCGCACCCCGTGAGAATTGTCAGCGGGAAATTTCGCGGCCGGGCTATCGCCAGTTCAGAGCATGACGGTTTGCGGCCAACGTCTGATCGCGTCCGTGAAAGTGTCTTCAATATTCTGGCGCACGGCATTAATGATTTCAAACTTGAAGGCGCACGCGTCATAGACCTTTTCGCGGGTACTGGAGCCCTCGGCCTCGAAGCGATTTCGCGCGGGGCCGGCTTTTGCCTGTTCGTCGAAGACGGGCCGGAATCACGCGGGCTGATCCGTACCAATATCGAGACCTTTGGTCTGACGGGTATTGCGCGCATTTTCCGGCGCGACGCGACCGGTTTGGGTCATGCCGGCACGATGGCGCCGTTTGCGCTGGCTTTTCTCGATCCGCCATATGGCAAGGGATTGGCCGGCAAGGCTTTACTATCCCTGCGCGACGGCAACTGGCTGTTGCCGAATGCCGTTATTGTGGTCGAGGAGCGGGCGTGCGCTGACATTGCCTGGCCGCTAGAGTTTTCGGTTTTCGATCAACGGACCTACGGCGACACGCAAGTGCACTTTGCCCGCTTTTCAAAGTCATCATGAAGCGCCGCCACTTGATCCGCAGCAGGCGGGCTGGCACACACACGCCATGACACAACAAAACAAAGTCGCTTTGATCACGGGGGCGGGCTCAGGCATAGGCCGCGCCGTTTCAGTCACGCTGCGGGCAAATGGCTATGACGTCGTTTTGGCCGGCCGCCGTGCGACCGAGCTGGAGAAGACTGCGGCCATTGGAAGCCACGGCGGTGGCCGCGCTGTCACCGTCGTAACCGATGTCACCGATCCGCAAGCTGTTGCAGCGCTGTTTGCACAGTCGCAGTACTGCTTCGAACGTCTCGACGTTCTGTTCAACAATGCCGGAACGGCAGCGCGCGGCGTTCCGATTGACGAGCTGACATATGAACAATGGAAAGCCGTCGTTGATGTGAACTTGAATGGCGCGTTCTTGTGCGCGCAAGCGGCCATGCGGCAGATGAAAAATCAAACGCCACGCGGCGGCCGCATCATCAACAATGGGTCTATTTCGGCAACGGCTCCGCGGCCGTTCTCCGCACCTTACACGGCAACGAAACACGCCCTGACGGGATTGACCAAATCGATCTCACTCGACGGACGGGCTGATGACATTGCGTGTTCGCAAATCGACGTTGGCAACGCGGCAACCGAACTGACGAACACTATGGCGGCGGGAATACTGCAGGCCAACGGGACACGCATGGCCGAGCCGCGCATCGACGTGCAGCACGTTGCCGATGCTGTTTTGTATATGGCAAACCTGCCGCTTTCGGCCAACGTCCAGTTCATTACCCTGATGGCAACGAAAATGCCGCTCGTCGGCCGGGGATAACACCGCGCGGGTTGTCACACACGGCGTTCGCGTGCTGGTGCATCGGGTCTGGGCGGGTGTACACTAGGGTAAAATCACTCCTCACCGCACAAGAGCAAACCCTTCATGCAATTCATCGATCTTAAAGCCCAGCAGGCCGCGATCAAGCTTGACCTGGATGAGCGCATTGCGCGCGTGCTGGCGCACGGCCAGTACATTATGGGCCCCGAGGTTGCCGAACTTGAAGCAGCTCTTGCTGCATACTGCGGCGTCAAACATTGCATCACGGTTGCGAGCGGAACTGAAGCGCTGTTAATCGCGCTCATGGCGTTGGGTATCGGACCCGGAGACGAGGTGATCACGTCGCCATTCACTTTTGTGGCGACGGCGGAAGTGATTGTGCTGGCGGGTGCGAAACCTATTTTCGTCGATGTCGAGCCACACACGGCCAACATCGATGCCAGCTTAATCGAGGCAAAGATTACGCCGCGTACCAAAGCCATCATGCCGGTCAGCCTTTATGGGCAAGTTGCAGATATGGACGCGATCAATGCCATCGCGAAGCAGCATGGCGGCATCGCCGTAATCGAAGACGCCGCGCAAAGTTTCGGCGCAAGTTATCGCGGCATCCGGAGTTGCGCGACGTCGACGATTGGCTGCACCAGTTTCTTTCCGTCAAAACCACTCGGATGCTACGGCGACGGCGGCGCGATGTTCACGAACGACGATGCCATCGCACAGGCCTCGCGCGAAATCCGTGTTCACGGCCAGAGCAAGCGCTACGTC
>JANNXL010000270.1:0-3660 GCA_031409575.1 Hyphomicrobium sp. | reverse complement strand
GCCTCAATCAGCTCGATTTCAAGCGGCAGATGCTCCGGGGCGTAGGGCGTGATGCGCCGCAATTCGTCGATTAATTCGGGCGTGACCAACTCGGGTTCGCTATGCGCCATCCCATGCACCACCCGGTGCCCCACGGCTTTGACCGAGGCAAACGCCGACTGCGTTTCGAGCCAGTCTAGGAGAAAGGCGACGGCCGAACGCTGCTCGGTCGGATCCACGGTGCGGCTCTCTTGCGCTTGCCCGAATGTATCCGTGGACGTCAAAGTCGTGCCGCTGAGACCGACGCGATCAACCTTGCCGGCCAACAGCCTTCGGAGCGGCTCGCCCCCGTCATACAGCGCAAACCGTATGCTGGAAGAGCCCCCGTTGATCGCCAGAAGGACACCCGCATCGCGGCGCGCTGCGGCGGGTTCGGCCAATTGGGTTCGGCTAACCGTACCATTCGACTGACTTTTCCAAGACATGTCGGGCTCATCTTCGGGACGCTATCCACCGCCAGTGCCTTGGCAGCCGAATTTTTTACTGTGCGGTCTGTCTGTGGCGAACAGCCGCCGCTGACACTCTCCGATTGATGTGAACGTAGCCGTTATGCAAGCGGGCGCGGAAGGCTCGGAAACTACTCAGAGCTCGATCCAATGCCACAAGCAGATATTCGCTGCTGAAGGGAACGAACGATGATCTTTGACGTTTGAGATGATGTGGGCGTCACTACGTCACTACGTCGTTGGGAGCAGCCAAAATGCCAGAGCTATATTTAATCCCGGCAGAGGGGGCACGTGAGCTATCCCGTATGCAAGCTTTAGTCCCGGACGGCAGCAGTTCAAAAACTTCGGCGAAGCCCAACAGGTGTCTGACGACCCGACAGCGTCAAATCATGGAATTGGTTGTCAATGGCCATGCGAGCAAGAATATCGCTGCGGACCTAGGAATCAGCCGACGCACTGTCGAGAACCATCGTGCATCAATCATGAAGAAAACCGGGTCAACTTCAATCCCGGCGTTAGTCCGCATATCAATCGCCGCTGGATTGAACGGAGGACTCAAGACGATTGTTTAATTGGCCGCGAAGTTTCACGATTAATCTTCATGGTTGTTGTCGGGGTTGATTGGACTCGGCAGCTACTCTGATAATCGCCGACGGCGCGCTCGGGCTGGGGAGGGCTGCCAGCAATGTGTGGCCGAAATCGCGCGAGCAGCGCTGTTCTGAGCACAAGACTGCGAACATCTTGAACAAGCTGCCGAAGAGCCAGCAGCCGAAATCCAAGCGCGCGTTGGCCGAGATCTGGATGGCCGAGACGAAGATTGCCGCCGTGGCCGCGTTCGACGCCTTCATCGAGAGCTACGAACTGAAATACGAGAAGGCCGCCGACTGCCTGCGGAAAGATCGAGACGTGGTGTCGGCCTTCTACAGCTTCCCCTCCGAGCAATGGAAGCATCTGCGCACGACCAACCCGATCGAGAGCACGTTTACCACCCTGCGTCACCGCACGATCCGTTCGAAAGGATGCCTCTCGAATAAGACCGCGCTCACCATGGTCTTCAAGCTGGTCGAGGGCGCACAAAAAAGCTGGCGCCGCCTCGACGGTCACGCCTAGTTGCCAGAACTCATCCTGAGCGTGAAGTTTACCGACGAGCTCGAAGTCATCGACAACATGATCCACCGCCGGCCCGCAACCGCCGCCGCCTGACCGGCCGTCACCAAGAATCGGCGATAACTCAGCGTCTCCGATGGCCTTCCGCAACGGCGTCCACAGCCGGAACGCCATCTTGCAGCCTGTATGAGTAGTTTCCGAGGCTGCACGCCCGGCTGGCGATCAGCTATGAGCGAAACTGCAGTATTGCACTCATTTCCACTTGCAGCGCTCGCTTTACAAGCGAAAGTCGTCAACAGGAGTACCGTGATGCAGCACCGCAGCCCAACCACGACGGCCTGCATTGAGGCTTGTTTGCACTGCTATCAGACATGCTTAAGCATGGCCATGACGCACTGTCTTGAGATTGGTGGCAAGCATACCGAACCGAAGCACTTTCGGCTGATGATAGCCTGCGCCGAAGTCTGCCGCGCCTCAGCGCACCTGATGCTGATCAACTCACCTCACGCCAAGCACCTTTGCACCGAGTGCGCCGAGATTTGTGATGAATGCGCAGCGGACTGCGCAAAACTCGGCGATATGAAGGATTGCGTCGAAGCCTGTCGGCGTTGTGCGGACGAGTTGCGGAAAATGGCCCATTGATGGGGATCAAGGTTTTCCACCCCGATGTGAATTCATCTCGACGAACCCGTGAAATTCGCCCGCCCTGCCCCACTCACAGTTCAAACTTCAAAGGAAACACCATGAAACGCACTCTAATGATCGTCGCAGCAGGTGTGTTGATCACCGGCAGCGTTGTTGCCCAGCAGCCTGCGCCAATGCCGGGCCCAATGCCCGGAATGGACATGAAGGGCATGGACATGAAGATGATGCCCGGTGCCAACGACACCGCGTCGACCAAAGCGTTCAAGATGGCAATGATGCGCGCGATGCAGACGATGCCCACCTTTTCCGGTGACGCCGATGTCGACTTCATGAAGCACATGCGCCCGCATCATCAAGCCGCAATCGAAATGGCAAAAGTGGTGCTGGCCAACGGAAAAGACCCGGACGCAATGAAGTTGGCTCAGGAGATCATCGCGGCACAGGAAAAAGAAATCGCGACGATCGACGCGTGGCTGAAAAAAAAGGGGTGATCCGTTTCGATGGGCGTCAAGCCACGACGGCCGGTCTCCCGATAATGCGGGCTTTTGTTCGCGCACCCTCCTGATGCCGGATTCGGTCCAGCCGTGTCGAGACAATTTTTGACGAATGAGCCGCCGACGGCGCAAAGTATGGCGACCTGAGAGATTGCATTGTCGATTGTCGTAGTTGCGCAGACGCCTGCCGCAAGATGACTGGTTGATTCCAATCAAGGCCTCAGTCAAGCGGCACTGCGTTCGTAGTGTCGCCTCCACAACATAGCCTCAAGAATCACGGAGAGCACCATGAAACGACTACTTTGCGCGGCAGCATCGTGTGCCTTCGTTTCGACTAGTGCGATGGCCCAGCTTGCCGAGCCAAAAGTGAAGACGCTCGCCACAGCGGCAGACCCTTTGGAAAAAGCAATCCTCATTGGCCGAGTGGCAACCGGAGAGATGGTCCTCCAATTGGAACTCGAAGGCTCTGAGGCGATGTGGAAGCAAATGGGCAAATCGTCCAAATGGGGTGCACATACGCCGAAGGAGAACGAGCGCTTCCATGTCGAGTTCAAGCTGACGGACCCGAAATCAAAGACGCGAATCCCGTACGCAAAAATTACCTTTGCGGCAGCGAACAAGGAGAATGGCAAGGCCATGACGTTAGTGCTCCCGCCAATGTGGGGTAACTCCGGCCTGCATTATTCGGCCAATAGTCCCCTACTGGGTGATGGGTCATATGCGGCGACTGTTACAGTCGATGTGCCGACGTTCGAACGCGAACTGAAGGACAAAGACCTGTGGTCGAAGCCCGTCAGCGCCAAGTTCCACTTCAGACTTCTGGGCGGAAAAGTGACGGAAGTATCTGTGGCGAGCTGAACACCAGCAAGGTCACCACCGCTGCTTGCTGTTGAACATTCGGAGTTGGGTCCGGCGCCAGCACATCAGGA
>JANNXL010000269.1:0-1821 GCA_031409575.1 Hyphomicrobium sp. | reverse complement strand
GAGCGGCGGCGGTCATTGCGAGCATCAGGGAAACCATCATGAGAGTTGCTGTTGAACGGAAAGGCGAAGGCTTTTTCATCAATCGATCCCGTATGTGTTGCCCCGGCGCGGCCCCACTTTGAAGCCGCCGTCGAGGCGCATCTGGCATCGGCAACGGCTGAATGGATGGAGCCGCGTGCCTGGAAGTGTGAGCCCGAAAGGGAGCGCTTTCGCGGTCTGTTTTGAGAGCTGATTGTGTGCTGGCGGGCCGGGTTGTCAAATGACAACGTGTTCACAAAGCCGCGTGCCGTCAGGTGTTGACCGCGCAAATCATGCGCGCGCAAGCAGGACCGGGCGACGCGCCTACTTGTCGCCACCAATATTCAAATTGACCGCGTTGAGCACCGAGCCCTTGCAGCGGCCCATCGGTCCCTCGGCGAGATCGGCGCCATCACGGTCGCCGTGGGCTATTGCCATCTCATAGTGCACTTTGCAGTATTCGGCTTGACGCTTCTGCATCTCGGCTTCGTTGACGATCAGCTTTTTATCGGGGTCGTCGATTGAGGCCACGTCGGTTGACTCTGCCCCCGGCTGTTCGCCAGGCTGCGGAAGACGTTCGAGATTGGGCGGCAGGATAAGCGGGGCGCGCGCCGCCAACACGGGCTCGCTTTGCTTCACCTTGCTGTTCGCACCGATGCCAACCGCATCAAAGAGCTTGCCATCGAGTTGGATATCGTCTGCCGAGCACCCGCCGAACGCCAGCAACAGAACTGCCGCGCCAAAAACCTTGGCGGCAGATGCATTGCGGATCGGCTGTTTCATACCCAGTCCCATGCGGTCAATTCCTGGTCGCCTGATCAATACAAACGCCCTAACCTCTGTCGCTACAACGGATTTGCGGCGTCTTTGCGACTCGGTTTGAAGCTGTCGTATAGCAGCCCGGCGACGCCAGCGACAATCGCCACATCGGCGATGTTGAAGATATACCAGTAGAAACCGAAGGCGTGCAGGGAGAAAAAGTCTGCAACCCCGCCGAGCACAATCCGGTCAATACCGTTACCTATGGCTCCGCCGATGATCAGAGCGAGGCTGACCGCCATCAACCTGGATGTGTCGGTCCGAGCGAGCCAGATCCACAGGGCCAGCGACGCGGCTACGGCGAAGGCTGCCAAGCCTAACTGCCACGAAGTGCTGGAAGAATCGAACATCGAGTAGCTGACCCCGGTGTTTTTTACGTACACCCAATCCATGAACGGCGTGACCGTGACCCGGCCTTTGCCCTCGATTTGGTAAACGTGCAGCATCCACCACTTGTGAGCCTGATCGAGCACAAGCGTGACCAGCGCGACTTTGAGCCCCAGCGCCGA
This sequence comes from Hyphomicrobium sp., assembly GCA_031409575.1. Lineage (GTDB taxonomy): Bacteria > Pseudomonadota > Alphaproteobacteria > Rhizobiales > Hyphomicrobiaceae > JANNFX01. The sequence goes on along the minus strand of JANNXL010000269.1, from coordinate 475 downwards.
ATACCGGCCCCAAAAGGGGGAGGTGGGCATTTTTGAGCTCCCCATCTCTACCATCAGCGCAGTCCCAACTTTTCAAACCCATGCTTGGGAGGTTGGTGCTCGACCAGTCCACACCCACAGGTGTCATCCTCGGGCTTGGCCCGAGGACCCATTTCGCCGGTTGTGAAGGTGCTGAGGTGGAATGTTGGCTTGCTCTGCATCCGTGGCTTTTCCGTCTCGACCTGCTGATTGATGGGTCCTCGCGACGCGCGCGAGGATGACAGTCTTTACGTTGAGGCACCGGGCGCCGCATCAAACTCCCGCATCGCCGCTGCATCGCGGGCGGAAAGGTCTGGATAGGCTGGATCAGACCCGACATCCTTGGTGATGCGCCACGAGCGCGCGCACTTTTTGCCCTCGGCTTTGGCTGGTACGACAGCGACGCCTGGAACCTCCGCCAACGCGAAGGCTCCCTCAGGCGCAGGGGCGTTCGAGA
>JANNXL010000268.1:0-20805 GCA_031409575.1 Hyphomicrobium sp. | reverse complement strand
CTTGCGCGCACCACGGTGCGCGCGCCCGTTTCCGGCATCGTCAAAACGGTGCATGTTAATACACCTGGCCAGGTCGTACAGCCCGGCCGTGACCTGATTGAAATCGTCCCACTGAACGATACGCTCCTCGTTGAAGCGCAGGTGCGGCCGCAAGACATCGCCTTTGTCCGGCCAGGGCAGGAGGCGCTGGTCAAGCTGACAGCATATGATTTTTCAATCTACGGTGGACTAAAAGGCGTCGTCGATCGCATAGGCGCCGACAGCGTCACCACCGAAAAAGGTGACACCTTCTACGTGATCCGCGTGCGCACCGACAAGAGCACCCTTGCACACAAGGGCGAGTCCTTACCGATCATCCCCGGCATGGTGGCCAACGTGGACGTTATTACCGGCTCTAAAACAGTCATGGCATATCTTGTCAAACCATTGACCAGGTTACGGCATGAGGCGATGCGCGAGCGCTGAGATCTGCACTTGCGGTTGATGCTGCGGCTCGAGGGCGCTAGAGAATGTGTCGCGCCCGCACTTAGCCAGCGCTGGCCAAGCTGGACACCGCATGACCGCACAAACGCCGATCGCCTTCGATAACAGTTATGCGCGCTTGCCGGAGCGATTTCGCGTTCTCATCAAGCCGACGCCTGTCACGTCACCCCGGCTCATAAAGTTGAATGTGGCACTCGCACGGCACCTCAATCTTGAACCCACAGAACTCGCTTCGCCCGAGGGCATCGAAATTCTTGCTGGCAATCGGATTGCGGGAGGTAGTCAGCCTCTGGCCATGGCGTATGCAGGTCACCAATTTGGCGGGTTCTCGCCACAACTGGGCGATGGGCGCGCCGTTCTACTTGGTGAGGTGCTCGACCGTGACGGCGTGCGCCGCGACATTCAGTTGAAAGGATCTGGTCCAACTCCTTTTTCAAGGCGCGGCGACGGGCGCGCAGCCCTCGGCCCTGTACTGAGGGAATATGTGGTCAGTGAAGCATTTGCCGCACTCGGCATTCCGGCGACGCGCGCGCTCGCGGCCGTAACAACCGGCGACTACGTCTTGCGGGAGACCCCGCAGCCAGGTTCTGTTTTCACGCGGGTCGCATCAAGTCACGTGCGCGTCGGCACGTTTCAATACTTTGCGGCACGTCAAGACACCGAGGCTGTCCGGCAACTTGCGGACTATGTGATTGGACGGCACTATCCCGAAGCGGCGGACGCTGCCAATCCGTATCGCGCACTGCTCGATCTGGTGATCGCGCGCCAAGCAAGCCTTGTCGCGCAGTGGATGCACATTGGCTTTATTCATGGCGTGATGAACACCGACAACATGTCAATCGCGGGCGAGACCATCGACTTTGGCCCGTGCGCGTTCATGGATACATATCATCCAGCTATGGTCTACAGTTCTATCGATCAGATGGGCCGCTATGCCTATGCCAACCAGCCGCCAATTGCACAATGGAACCTGACGCGATTTGCTGAAACGCTAGTCCCGCTGCTTGCAGACAATCAGGACACCGCGGTTGGACAGGCGCAAGATGCGATCAATGCATTTCCGGATTTGTTTGAGGCAGCCTACTCGGCCGGCATGCGCCGCAAGCTCGGTTTGCTAACTTCGCAACCAGATGATCTGGCTTTGGGTCAAGACCTTCTGGCACGCATGGCCACAGGCCGAGCGGATTTCACCAACACCTTCCGCAGGCTTTGCAGCGCCGCCGTAAGCGCCGAAGCAGACGAAGCCGTCCGGGCTCAGTTTGCTGATCCTGCCATCTTTGATGAATGGGTCGAAAAGTGGCGACACAGACTTACCCAAGATGGTGGCGCAGCGACTGCCCGGCATGCTGTGATGCGTTCCGCCAACCCGGCTTTCATTCCCCGCAACCATCGCGTCGAAGAAGTGATCCGCGCAGCAGTTGACCGCGAAAATTTCGATCCCTTCGAGACACTGTTAACGGTATTGGCAAAGCCCTATGATGATCAGCCAGAAAATGCACGGTTCGCGGTACCGCCAGCACCAGAGGAAGTTGTCCATCAGACGTTCTGCGGGACATGAGCCGCGTGCGACCGAGTGAGGCCTGATGCGCGTTACAATCGGTGCTATATCCGTTACAATAAATATTTGAAGGCGCGACTTGGCAACTTATGACCAAACTTGGCGACAGTACCGGAGACGAGCGAGCAGCAACGCCACTAGAGCAATTGGTGCGTTGGCGGCGCGACGTGCGCCGCTTTCGCACCGATGCCGTACCGGACGCCTTGCTCGATCGTGTATTGCATCTTGCCGATCTGTCGCCGTCGGTCGGCAACAGTCAGCCGTGGCGGGTTCTAAAGGTTTCTGACGCAGAACAGCGGCTCGCGGTTCGCGCCAATTTCGAGAGTTCGCGCTCTGCAGCAGGGAACGTGTATGACGGCGATAAGGCACAGCTTTATTCGTCACTCAAACTAGCTGGGTTTGATGCGGCTCCCATTCATTTGGCTGTATTCTGCGATCGTGGATCTCAACAAGGTCATGGCCTTGGCCAGCAGACCATGCCCGAAGCGCTGGAACAATCTTGCGCGTGCATGATCACGGTGCTGTGGCTGGCGGCCCGTGAAGCGGGGCTTGGTCTCGGTTGGGTTTCAATTCTTAATCCACAAGCTGTTTGCCAGACGCTCAATGTGCCAGCGGATTGGAAGCTGGTTGGCTATCTGCTGCTCGGCTGGCCGCAAGAAGAACATCTCGACCCCGAACTGGAGCGCCACGGCTGGCAGGTGCGCACGCCTTTTGAGGCCCGCTTTAAAGACGCATCATTGTCTACTGCGCCTGCGCCATTGCATGAGGCCGTTCTACGCTCGGGAGCGCACGGGTCCGTTACACTGGTTGGTGCGGGCCCCGGAGATCCGGATCTGCTCACAGTGCGAGCCGTGCGCGCCCTGCAAACTGCCGATGCTGTGTTGTTTGACGATCTCGTCGCAAAGCCAGTCCTCGATCTCATACGCAAAAACGCGCGCCGGATCGATGTCGGCAAGCGCGGCTATCGCACTTCGTGCAAGCAGCCCGACATCAACGCGCAATTGATCGATCTGGCGCGCCAGGGATTGAAGGTCGTGCGCCTCAAATCCGGTGACCCGTTGATCTTCGGCCGCGCGGGTGAGGAAATCACAGCCTGTCGCGAGGCAGGTATTCCGATTGATGTCATTCCAGGCATCACATCAGCGCAAGGGGCCGCCTCCCGGCTCGGCGTTTCGCTGACGCATCGCGATCATGCCCGGCGGCTGCAGTTCATTACCGCGCATGACCGGCATGGGCAGTTGCCGCCCGACATCGATTGGTCAGCCGTCGCCGATGCTGCGGCGACAACGATCATTTATATGCCGAAGCGGACACTGCCGGAGCTAACGGCCATTGCCATGGCTCATGGCCTCGATCCGGCCACGCCCGCGCTTGCCGTCGCCAACGCGACACGTCCCGATGAGTGGGTGTTGCGATCGACGGTTGGCAAAATTGGAATTGATCTTCAGGCCGCTGCCGTAGAGGGGCCCGTGCTTGTCATGCTGGGAGAAGCGCTGCGCGAGGCCTTAGACCCCGTGACCTCTGTCTCAAGCGCACCAGTGCTGGCTGGCGCGCTCACTTCATCCGGACAATCGTGAGATTGCCGTCGCTTAAGACTCGCTGAACTGTAGTAAATTTCGTCATCCCGGCCTTTCCCGCAAGGGGACTTCCAAGTGGTCGCGCCGGGATGACGAAATTGTGGTGTGTTTGGTGGACTACAACTAGTGCCTCTTGAATTTACATTTGCAGCTCTTGCTCTTGCACTCAGCATCGATGCCGCCTTTGGATATCCAGATGCCGCCTACAAGGCGATCGGCCATCCCGTGACCTGGATCGGCTGGATGATCGGGCGGCTTGATACCCTTCTCAATCGATCGGAATGGAGCGATCTCCAGCGCAGGGTCGCGGGCGCGAACGCTCTGTGCATACTGATCGCAATTCCAGTCTCCGTTGCGATGGCGGTGCAGAGCTTATGTGCCGGGTCTGCAGTTGGAGCCATCGTGCTCGCCATTCTCGCCAGTACACTCATTGCCAGCCGCAGCTTATATGATCACGTGCAGGACGTGGCACGTGCACTTCACATATCGGGGGTTCAAGGCGGCCGCGATGCAGTCGCCAAGATCGTTGGCCGCGACCCGGAAGCGCTGGATGAGCATGGCGTTGCGCGCGCGGCTATTGAAAGCCTTGCCGAAAACGCATCCGATGGCGTGGCCGCGCCAGTGTTCTGGTTTGCTGTCCTGGGCTTGCCGGGTCTCGTCGCCTACAAGGTTATCAATACCGCCGACAGTATGATTGGCCATCGCACACCACGCCATGAGGCGTTCGGATGGGCGGCGGCACGGCTTGATGATCTCGTCAATCTGCCGGCCTCGCGTTTGACGGGGCTGCTGTTTGCTGCCGCCGCCGCGTTCCTGCCCGGTGGTTCATCGCAATACGCACTCGCTGCCATGAAACGAGATGCCGGCCAGCATCGCTCACCCAATGCTGGGTGGCCGGAAAGCGCCATGGCCGGTGCGCTTGGCCTGAAAATCAATGGCCCGCGCAGCTATGGTGGCCTGCCGAGCACGGACGCCTACATGGGCAATGGCCGGGCCGATGCGACCCCTCAAGATATTTCCCGCGCGCTGACTTTGGCAGCGATTGCCTGGGCTCTGATGCTGGCACTCGTGGTGACGGCTTATTTCATCGCGCGAAGCTAAGCAGCGACTCAATATCAATGTGGCGAGCCAAGTGTGCCGCTAAGCTATCGAGGACAGCGTCGACAGTCGCCTCGTAATTTTCGCCCGATGTGGTGCCACCCAACTGCGCAAGCCAGGCCCCGCGCGCGGCATCAGAGGCGAATAGTCCATGCACGTAGCAGCCCGAGACCAGGCTATCGCGCGACATTGCGCCATCAGCGCGGCCATCCGCAAATCGCAACACGGGCCGCGCCGTGTCTGGCCCGAACGTGCGCCCCACGTGCATTTCGTAACCCTTGAACGGCGCTCCCGTCGCGGACAGAGTCCCCTCAACTTCGAGCAACGATTTTTCGCAGGCGAACTCCGTCTCCACATCAAGAAGCCCGAGCCCTTCGACGGTGCGCGGCGCGCCTTCAATGCCATGCATATCTGAGATACGTTTGCCAAGCATCTGGTAGCCACCGCAAAGACCCAGAACCCGCCCGCCGTGGCGCACGTGAACTGCGATATCGATGTCCCAGCCAGCGGAGCGCAGTGCCAAGAGATCGTCAATCGTACTCTTGGAGCCAGGCAGCAAAATGAGATCTGCATCGCGTGGCAGCACCTGTCCGCGCTCAATCAGTTGCACGCTCACATCTGGTTCATTGCGCAATGGATCGAGATCGTCAAAATTCGAAATACGCGGCAGCAGCGGCACGGCAATCCGCAGTTTCCCGTTTCCGGAATTCGTTTTGACGAGGTCACGCAAACCGAGCGCATCCTCAGCCGGCAACTTGCGCGCGTCCTCGAAGTGCGGAATGACACCCAGCGCCGTCCAGCCTGTCATCTGCGTAATCGCCGCCATGCCGTCGGAAAACAGCGTCGCATCGCCGCGCATTTTGTTGACCAGAAAGCCGCGGATCATCGCAGCATCTTCCAGCGTCACCACGTGCTTCGTGCCCACGAGACTCGCGATCACACCACCGCGATCGATGTCGCCGATCATGATCACAGGCACGCCAGCCGCGCGCGCAAAGCCCATGTTGGCGATGTCATTGGCGCGCAGGTTGATTTCTGAGGCACTGCCCGCGCCTTCAACCAAAACAATATCTGCTTGCGTTTTCAGCCGCGCAAAACTATCGAGCACCGCTGGCATCAACGCGCGCTTTTGGGCTTGAAAATCGCGGGCCTTCGCCGACCCCATCATGCGGCCTTGAACAATAATCTGCGCGCCCGTCTCGCTTTGCGGCTTCAACAAAACGGGATTCATATCAACGGATGGCGCAAGCCGGCACGCGCGGGCTTGCAGCGCTTGTGCCCGGCCAATCTCGCCGCCGTCCGGCGTCACCGCCGCGTTATTCGACATGTTCTGTGGCTTGAACGGCGCAACGCGCACACCCCGGTTGGCGAGCAGCCTGCATAAACCAGCCACAATCAGCGATTTGCCGACATCCGACCCGGTACCCATGAACATCAAACTGCGCGCGGTCATTGGGCTAGAATTCAATCCCTGCTTGGGCTTTTACGCCGGCTGAGAAGTGGTGTTTGACCGCCATCATTTCCGTCACGCCATCGGCGGCCGCGATCATTTCTGGTTTGGCATTGCGGCCGGTGACAACAATGTGCAGATCGGGTCGCCTCGCAATAAGTGTCGCAATGACTTCATCGAGTGACAGGTAGTCATAACGCAGCGCAATGTTGAGCTCATCCAGGATCAGCAAGCGTATCGATGGATCGGCCATCAGTTCTTTGGCCTTTTCAAAGGCCCGATGAGCCACCGCAATGTCGCGCGCCTTGTCTTGGGTTTCCCACGTGAAACCTTCGCCCATCGTATGCCAAGAGATCTGATCGCCAAAACGAGCGAGCGCATCTTTTTCGCCGGTGTTCCAGGCGCCCTTGATGAATTGTACTACGCCCACTCGCCAGCCATGGCCGAGCGCGCGCAGCACAAGTCCGAATGCCGCCGTCGATTTACCCTTGCCGGGGCCGGTGTGCACCAGCAGCACGCCCTTCTCGATTTGTTTGGAGGACACCTCGGCGTCCTGCACGGCTTTGCGCTTGGCCATTTTAGCTTTGTGGCGCTCGGCCACTGCCGGACTTGAGTCATGGTCGTCGCTCATAAGCTCAACCCTTCAAGGTGAGAGATAGGCCAGCGGCCACAAACAGCACGCGGTCTGCAATTGCTGCAACCTTTTGATTGAGGCGGCCGGCTTCATCGCGAAAGGCTCTCGCCAAAGCATTGTCCGGCACGATGCCAAGGCCAACTTCGTTCGACACAACGATGCAGGGCGCAGTCCTGTCCGAAAGCGCGGCAACCAAGGCCTCGGTGGCTGCCATCACATCATGGCCGCCGAGCATCAAGTTGCTCAGCCATAGTGTGAGACAATCGACGAGAACCGGCTGACTTACGGTCTTGTCTCTCAAGACTTGCGGCAACTCAACCGGCGCCTCATACGTCACCCAGCCGTCCGCCCGCCGCGCCTGATGTTGCGCAATGCGATCGCGCATCTCGTCGTCGAAGGCTTGTGCCGTGGCGATATACGCCCATGGTCCCGGCCCGGCCGTCAGCAAGCGTTCCGCCAGGGCGCTCTTGCCCGATCGGGCACCGCCAAGAATAAGCGCTAATCCGGGGTTTTTGCCGCTGTCGATCATTGACTTTGAGGGGTCCTTTGCGATTGACGGGGATGCCCCGGTGACTTATCGGTTGGGGTGACGGTCCCCCGCAAGGGGATTTAAAAGGGAATGCGGTGCCGGGCGCTCTTCTAACGCCCTATTCCGCAGCTGCCCCCGCAACTGTCAGCGGCAAGCCAAAGGTCAAATTACCACTGGGGGTAACCCTGGGAAGGTGACCCGCGGCGACGACCCGCAAGCCAGGAGACCTGCCGTCACGTGACGAACTCTAAAAATCCGCCGGTGGGGCGGTGAAAGGTGGCTATGTCGAACCAAACCATTACTTCTGGCCAATCCATTGCCGTACCCTCAACGGGCGTCCGCACGGCTTGCGCCATCGCGTTCCTCTTTGGAGCGGGGCTCGTTTTCATGGTGGGATTTGCGCATGTCGACTTGCTGCACAACGCAGCCCACGACACGCGCCACTCGCTCGCATTTCCCTGCCATTGAGGTGATCCCATGCTGACACGTATCTTAGGCGCCTGCCTTGTGGCCGGCGTTTTAAGCGGGCTTGTGGTTTCAGGTCTGCAGCAAGTCACGACGGTTCCGCTCATTTTAGAAGCCGAAGTTTACGAGAAGGCAGCCGAACACTCTTCACTGATTGGCTCTCACGATGCCAAGTTAATCCTCGTCCATCGGGAGATGGCGGCAGAGCCCGGCCTAGCGGAAACTTGGGCCCCGGAAGATGGCCTAGAGCGCACGGCGTTCACGACCCTTGCAACGGTTGGTACCGGCGTTGGCTTTGCTCTAATGCTGCTTGCGGCCATGCTCGCATCCGGCGTTGAGATCGCACCGAAGACGGCAGCCGTTTGGGGCCTCGCAGCCTTTGTGTCGACTGGACTCGCGCCTGGCCTTGGTCTTTCGCCGGAACTACCGGGCAGTGCTGCAGCCGAACTTTTCTCGCGTCAGATCTGGTGGGTTACAACGGCAGCCATGACAGCCTCTGGCATTTGGATGCTGTTCAGATCGCCGGGCGCCTCGCGTGTGGTGGCGGGACTGGCACTCATTGCCATACCACATGTGTTTGGGGCCCCGGAAACCCACGCGTTTACCAGCACGGCCCCGGCTGAACTGGCCGGACATTTTACATCGGCTTCACTCGCGCTTCACGCCGTGTTGTGGGTCGCCGTTGGCGCGTCGGTTGGCTACTTCTGGCAACGCTTCGACCGCTCGCAAGCCTTGGCTTAACTGGGCCTAACTGGTTCAACGCCAGCAAACATGGGCCAAACTAAACCTTCCGTCCCGCGGGACAGGAATGGATAAAATGACCGCGCGTATAAAAGTATTTGTCTGCATCAGCTGCAGACGGCGGCTCGGCGATGACGAAAACCAATTCGATCATCCCGGCCCCGCTCTTGCTGAAGGCGTGCGCGCGCTGCTCGCCGATGAACCTTCGATAGACGTTGTCGACGTCGAGTGCTTGGCCGTGTGCAAGCGGCCATGTACGGTCGCGCTCGCCGGTGATGGCAAATGGACTTATGTCGTCGGTGATCTTGACAACGTCGCCCACTGCGAAGAGGTAGCCGCCGCCGCGCGCGCGTACGCCAGTTCAGAAAATGGCATCGTACCTTGGAAAGAGCGCCCCCTGACGTTCCGCAAGGGCGTGATTTCGCGCATCCCACCACTTAAAACACCAACACTACCGGAGGCCGCCGAATGAGCGTCCGTAAAGTTCCCGTCACCATCATCACCGGTTTTTTGGGGGCCGGTAAAACTACGCTTGTGCGTCATGTCATCGAGAACGCCGAAGGCCGCCGCCTGGCCCTCATCGTCAACGAATTTGGCGATGTCGGCGTTGATGGGGCCATCTTGCGGTCCTGCGGCATTGATAGCTGCCCGGAAGAAAACATCGTCGAACTCACCAACGGCTGCATTTGCTGCACCGTGGCAGACGATTTCATTCCAACGATGGAGGCCCTGCTGGCCCTGGTGCCGCAGCCCGAGCACATTATTATTGAAACGTCGGGCTTGGCGTTGCCAAAGCCTTTGGTGAAAGCCTTCGAATGGCCGGAGATTCGTTCGCGCGTCACCGTCGATGGCGTGGTGACGGTCGTCGATGGCCCAGCAGTGCTCGCTGGCCGCTTCGCCAATGACCCTGTTAAAGTCGCGGCCCAACGCCAGGCCGACCCCTCAGTCGATCACGAAAACCCGCTGGAGGAAGTCTATGAGGACCAACTTTTATGCGCCGACCTCGTGGTGCTCAACAAGACTGATCTGTTAACGCGGGATGAAGCCGCCAAGGTCTCAGCCGAGATCACGGCCAGCCTGCCGCGCGCCATCAAGATTGTCGCGGTGCGCGACGGCAAGGTGCCAGCCAGCGTGCTGCTCGGCCTGTCTGCCGCCGCCGAAGATGATCTCGCCAACCGCCCATCCCATCATGACACCGAGGAGGGCCACGATCACGACGACTTTGAAACCTTCGTCGTAGAAATTCCAACGCTAGCCTCTCCCGCCGATCTTTCAGAGCGTGCCCAGCGCATCGCCGCTAAGCATGACGTGCTGCGCGTCAAAGGTTTTGCCGCCATCGACGGCAAGCCGATGCGCCTATTGCTGCAGGGCGTCGGTCAGCGCGTCGATACGCGCTACGAGCGCGCCTGGAACACAGGCGAATTGCGCACCGGAAAGCTCGTCGTCATTGGTCAAAAGGGCCTCGACCGCGCCGCCATCAGCCGTACGTTGAACGGTGAGACCTGATGCATCTCATGGTCCGCGAGAGCCGGGAGCTTGATGAAGCCGCTGAGGCCCAAGATCTCGCACTCGCGCCCGCGGACATCGTGTTTCTGTCGTTTTCGGATTCTGACCTCGCCAGCGTCGCCGACGCGTTGATGAAGTGTCCGGTCGATCATCGCCCCACGTTGCGCACGGTCAATCTCTATCGTCTCCGTCACCCGATGTCAGTGGACCTATTCATCGAGAAGACCCTTCCCGGCACCAAAGCCGTCGTCGTGCGGCTACTCGGCGGGCTCGACTATTGGCGATACGGCGGCGAGCAGCTCGGCCGCGTCTGCCGCGAACTGGGCATCGCTCTTGCCATTGTCCCAGGCGACTTCCGGCCTGATATGCGGCTTGCAGCGCTATCGACTGTTTCGACAAGCGATCTCGAAGCGGTTGAAATTCTTCTTGATGCGGGCGGAACGAGCAACACGCGCTTTGCTTTGGCTGGACTGCTGACGCGGGCAGCCGGTGATGCAACGCCATTCCCTGCTGCGGCACCAGTCGCTGATTTTGGTGTCTATCGCAACGCATCAATTGAGACGGGACCGTTGGGGACAGCCGCCATCGTTTTCTATCGCTCACACCTTCTCGCTGGCGATGTGGCACCGATGGACCATCTCGCGCGCGCTCTTGAAACGCAGGGCCTTGCCGCAACCGCATTCTTTGTGCCCAGCCTCAAAGCGCCCCATGCAGCAAGCTGGCTTAAAAATGAACTCGCGAAACTCGCCCCGTCGGTCATTTTGAACGCAACCGCATTTGCGGCGCGTGATGGCGATGGTGCCTCGCCGCTCGATGGCGCCGATTGTCCTGTGCTGCAAGTTGCCCTGGCCGGTCCGCCTCGCGCCGCTTGGGACGCCGACAAGCGCGGGCTCGCGGCGAGCGATCTCGCCATGCACGTCGTGCTGCCTGAATTGGACGGGCGGATCTTTGCAGGCGCGATCTCCTTCAAGGAGGCGATTGATCCGGCCCTGACCGGCTGCTGCGAGCTTGTTCGCCATGTGCCTTATGACGCTGGCATCGACCATGTTTCAAGCCTTGCTGCTGCCTGGGCCAAGCTCCGGTCAACAGCGCGCTACAATCGCAAAACCGGCTTGATCCTGTCGACCTATCCAGGACGCCCTGACCAAATCGCTCATGCCGTCGGTCTCGATGCGCTGCAAAGTTCGCTCAGCATTGCCGGGCGGCTCACGCACGATGGATATGCCCTTGAAAATGTTCCCGGCACGCCACAAGCGCTCTCAGCGAGACTCGCTCCTGAACACGCCGTTCGCTGGCCGCTCAGCAGTTACGCAACATTTTTTGCAGCATTGCCAAAAGCGTTCCGCGAGACGGTGACGTCGGCCTGGGGTGCACCGCAGGACGATCCGTCTGTCACTTCGGGTGATTTCTCCTTCCATGCCGCCCAGATCGGCCGTCTCACCATTTGCTTGCAGCCCGAGCGCGGCAGCGCGGCCGATCGCAAGGCGCAGTATCACGACCCGGCCACGCCGCCACGCCATGCCTACGTCGCGTTCTATCTCTGGCTGCGTTACGTTGTGAAGGCCGATGCACTCATTCATTTGGGCGCCCACGGCACGCTCGAATGGCTGCCCGGCAAAGCCGTCGCGCTGAGTGATGCGTGCGCGCCGCAAGCCGTGCTCGGCCCCATGCCGCTCATTTATCCGTTCATCGTCAATGATCCCGGCGAGGCCGCCCAAGCCAAGCGGCGCGTGGCTGCCATCACTCTTGGCCATCGCCCGCCGCCGCTCATTGAAACCGAACTGCCGGTTGAGATGCTTGACGTTGAGCGGCTCGTCGATGAGTTCTCAGCCGCCGATGGTCTCGATCCACGCCGCCGCAAAGCGCTCGCGGCCAAAATTGTTGACGCTGCTGCGCGTGCTGGCATCGCTGAAACGTGCGGGCTTAGTGCTGAAATGCCCGAAGCCGATGCGCTTGTGCGTATTGATGCCTTTTTATGCGACGTGAAAGAACTCAGCATCCGCGACGGCCTGCATGTGCTTGATGACATCGAGTTGGATGCACTATCCCGCGCGCTCGATGGCCGGTTTATCGAGCCTGGCCCCGCTGGTGCCCCTTCGCGTGGGCGTAGCGACGTGCTGCCAACGGGCCGCAATCTCTTCAGTGTCGATCCGCGCGCCATTCCCACACCCACCGCTTGGGCCAATGGTCAACGCGCGGCAGCAGCAATTCTCGAGCGCTACGTTTCAGACCATGGCGACTGGCCGCGTGCGATTGTTTTAGATTTATGGGGCAGCGCAACCCTGCGTACCGGCGGTGAAGAACTGGCAACTGCCCTAGCACTTCTCGGTGTTCGCCCGACGTGGGACTCACGCTCGTTCCGGGTCGTAGGCGTTGAGACCGATCCCATCGCTGTCCTCGGCCGCCCCCGTGTGGACGTCACGCTGCGCATCTCGGGCCTGTTCCGGGATATGTTTGCAACCCAGCTCTCCCTATTCGAAAGCGCCGTAAATCTGGTTGGTGGCCTCAAGGAAGACGCGAGCGACAATCCACTCGTTGGGCAATCGCCTTCCTCGATGGACCGCATCTTCGGCCCGGCAAGCGGCACCTTCGGCGCTGGTGTCATGGCGCATATCGATCGCGGTGACTGGTCACAAAGCGAGGATTTGGGCCGCAGCTATTTAGATGCTTCTGGCCAGGCCTATCGCGGCGACGGATCAGACCACGAAGCAGGTGATGCATTCCATGCCCGTGTGCGCACTGCAGACGCTTTCGTGCACATTCAAGACCATCGCGAAATCGATCTGCTGACAGGCGGCGATTTTGCAGCCCACGAAGGCGGTTTTGCAGCGGCCGCCAAAGCAACCGGCAACACGCGCGTCACGCTTTATCATGGCGACACCGGAGAGCCTCAAGCGCCCCGCGTGCGCACGCTCAACGAGGAATGTGCCCGCATCGTGCATGGCCGCGCTGCCAGCCCGCGCTGGATCGAAGGCCAGATGCGGCATGGCTTTCGCGGTGCAGCCGAGATGGCATCCACCGTCGATGCCGCATTTGCTTTTGCCGCGACTGCCCGCGCCGTCGACTCCGGCGGCTTTGAGCGGCTTTACGCGGCGTACTTAGCCGATCCCGCTGTCGCCGCGTTCGTCGAGCGGGAAAATCCGGCAGCGCTTGACGCCATGCGCCGCCGCTTTGATGATGCCATTGCACGCGGGCTCTGGAAGCCGCGCCGTAACGATGTGTTTGCGGGTTCGACCGAAAGTGCAAAATCGCGCGAGGCCGCCGAATGAGTGCGATCCGGCAAGAGTTGCGCAAAGGTTGGTGCCCGGGTGCGCTACGGCCCATGGTGACCGGCGACGGGCTGCTGGTTCGCGTCCGGCCGCGTGCAGGCCGCTTCACCATTGCAGGTCTTAAAGTCATAGCTGGGACCGCGAGCGCCTTCGGCTCCGGCGAGATCGATTTGACCAACCGGGCGAACCTGCAGCTGCGCGGCTTGAGCGACGCTACGTACCCGGATGCTCTCGCAGCTCTCGGCGCTGCCGGGCTGCTCGATGAAGCGGCCAGCATCGAAGCCGTGCGCAATATCGTTGTCGATCCGCTATCCGGGCTTGACCCCGATCATGGTAATGTCCGCGGCCTTGCGGCTGAACTGGAACAGAGGCTTGCCGCAAATTCGGATCTGCACGCCTTGCCGGGTAAGTTTGGGTTCAGTGTTTCGGGCACAGCACGTCCGTTGGCGGGGTCAACGGCCGCCGATATTTCAATGACAATGGCTTCGCCTGGCCGGTGCATCGTCTGTGTCGACGGCGATCCGTTGCGCGGCGCTACCGCAACGCTTGCGGACGCCGCCTTTGCCATTGAGCGGCTGGCAAGGGCTTTTCTTACAATAGCAGCCCAACACGGAACCGTGCGCCGCATGCGCGATGCGGTCGCACTTTCGGGCAGCAGCAATGTTTTCGCCCGCGCCGGACTTGAGTGTGACGTGCTCGCAAGCGCCGCACTCGCCTCTACGTCTGCGCAACGCACGGGCCTGATCGGCCCAGCATCGCACCCCTTCGCTGTCGGCATTGGCCTGCCTTTCGGGCGCATCCATGCTACAGCCCTCCACGCCCTTTGTGATCTCGCCCTGGAGCTTGGCATCGCTGAGGCGCGACCAAGTGCGTGGCGCACGCTGGTGCTTCCGGTAAAGTGCGCCGCGACCGCAACGGCCTTGCTCGAACGCGCCAACGAATTCGATCTGATAGCCCGCGACGATGACCCGCGTCTGATGATGGACGTCTGCCCAGGCGCACCTTCGTGCCGCAACGCCACCACCAGCACGCGCGCTGATGCGCAGAGGCTTGTCACTGCTATTGAAGCCGCAGGCCGTCCCATGCCGTCGGTTCACATTTCCGGTTGCGAGAAAGGCTGCGCGCGCCGCGCTTCCGCCGCGTTGACCCTGGTGGCGCGCAATGGCACCTACGACTTGATAAGCAATGGCACTGTGAACGGGTCCGCAGTATTGACTGGCATCGCGCCTCAAGCCTTGGCTGGCGCTGTCACCTCATACCTTGCTGAGCATGCTCCATGAGCACGCATGACTACATCCGCGACGGGGCTGCGATCTACGCCCGTTCGTTCGCCATCATCCGGGCTGAATCCAATCTCGCGCATTTCACAAAACTGGAAGAGCGTGTTGCCGTTCGCATCATTCACGCCTGCGGCATGGTCGATATCGTGCGCGACATTGTCATGTCCGCGACCTTTGCTGACGACGCCTGCCGCGCTATTCAGAACGGGGCTGCGATTCTGTGCGACGCCACGATGGTTGCGAGAGGCGTAACACGATCACGGCTGCCGGCGAACAACGACGTCATTTGCACACTGGACGATCCACGCGTGCCGCAACTTGCTCAAGACATCGGCAACACACGCACAGCGGCGGCTATGGAGCTGTGGCGCCCGCATTTGGCAGGCTCCGTTGTGGTGATTGGTAACGCGCCGACAGCGCTGTTCCGGCTGTTTGAGATGCTGGATGGCGGAGCCCCCAAGCCCGCTGCAATCATCGGCATGCCGGTTGGGTTCGTGGGCGCCGCTGAATCCAAAGACGCGCTCGCAGCCGATGGACGCGTGCCCTATGCGATTATCAAGGGCCGCAAGGGCGGCAGTGCCATGGCGGCAGCTGCCGTCAATGCACTCGCAAGCGAGGCCGAATGACAACCGGTACTCTTTACGGCGTAGGACTGGGGCCCGGTGACCCTGAACTCGTGACACTTAAAGCCGCGCGCCTCATTGCGGCAGCGCCCGTGGTTGCACATTTTCGTAAACGAGGCCGTGCCGGTCATGCGCGCACCATTGCATCCTCACTCATTCCGGCAACCGCCATCGAAGACGCATTCGAATATCCCGTCACCACCGAAGTCGATTTCCGCGACGACGCCTACGTCTGCTCGATTCGCGATTTCTACAGCGCCAGTGCCGATGCCTTGAAACGCCACCTCGACGAGGGCCGCGACGTGGCCCTGCTGTGCGAAGGCGATCCTTTTTTCTATGGCTCGTTCCTGCATATGTACGATCGCATCAAGGCCAGCCACCCGGTCGTGGTCGTTCCCGGCATTACCGGTATGTCGGGCTGCTGGGCGGCGGCCGGTGCGCCGATCACCTATGGTGATGATGTGATGACGGTATTACCCGGCACGCTCGATCAGCATGACCTAACAGCACGGCTGAAAACAACCGACGCCGCAGTGATTATGAAGGTCGGCAGCAATCTCGAAAAAATCCGCGCAGCGGTGCGTGATGCTGGCCGGCTCGATGAAGCAATTTATGTCGAGCGTGGCTCGATGCCTGGTGAGAAAGTGATGCCGCTCGCTTCACTATTCGAAAACGCGGCCCCCTACTTTTCGATCATCCTGTTGCCAGGCGGGCGCGGCCGGAGGATCATATGACCGGACGGCTCACCGTCGTGGGACTGGGCCCCGGCCCGGAAGGCTGGGTGACGGACGCGGCACGCACAGCCGTTACGGACGCCGAGATCATTCTGGGCTATACCGCCTATACGAACCGCATCACGCTGCATGCACGCCAGTCGATCGAAGCTTCCGACAATCGCGAAGAATTGTCTCGCGCCGAACGGGCCTTGGTACTGGCGAGCGAAGGCCGCCACGTCGCGGTAGTTTCAGGTGGCGATCCAGGCGTGTTCGCCATGGCTGCCGCCGTGTTCGAAGCTGTCGATCGCGGTCCTATTGAATGGCGCGATCTTGATATCCGGGTCGAACCGGGCGTGACCGCGATGCTGGCCGCCAGCGCCCGCATCGGCGCGCCGCTCGGACACGACTTCTGCGCCATCTCGCTGTCGGATAACCTCAAGCCTTGGGCCTTGATTGAAAGGCGCTTGCGGGCGGCCGCAGAGGCAGACTTCGTGATTGCACTCTATAATCCGGCCTCTAAGGCTCGGCCCGGTCAGATCGGCGAAGCCTTCGCATTCCTCAAGACCTGCCGTGCACCGGACACGGTGTTGATCCTCGCCCGCGCCGTGGGTCGCCCCGATGAAGACATCACCATCACAACTTTGGGCGCCGCCGACCCTGCAAGTATTGATATGCGCACGCTGGTGCTGATCGGCTCAAGTGCGACGCGCACCATAGAACGCACCGATGGACGGCTATGGGTCTATACGCCGCGCTTTGCAGGAGACGCATGATGCGCGCAGAGTCTAGCCCAGGCGTCATCCACGGAACGCACCACGTCACGCGGGGGAAGTGCGGGCCGATCGATGAGATAAACCGGCAAACCAAGCACCCGCGCCGCTGCGATTTTGGAATAGGCCGCGTCGCCGCCAGCGTTCTTGGCCAGCACCGCTTCAACGCTGTGCGATTGAAACAGCGCCACGTCGTCTTCAGCCTTGAACGGCCCGCGTGCGGTGATGATGCGCGCGTGCGGCAGGCCCAGCGGCCCGGCAATCGGGTCGATCACACGAATGACCCAGTGATGCTGAGGTGTGGCTTGCAACGCATCGAGCGACAGCCTTCCGAGTCCGGAGAACACGCACATGGGCTCTGGCGGAAGGGCAGCGATGGCGTCTTCGACAGTTGCAAAATGATGCCAGATGTCGCCGGGCTGGACTTGCCAGGGCAAACGCTCAAGCGCAATCAACGGCACGCCAGTTTGACGGCACGCCTCAATGGCGTTGGTACTGATCTGCGCTGCAAACGAATGCGTGGCATCGAGAACCACATCAATGCGCTCTTTTGCCAAGTAAGCAGCCAGGCCGTCCACGCCGCCGAATCCACCCGAACGAACGGGCACCGGAGCGGAAATCGGATTAGCTGTACGGCCGGCGAGCGACAGGGAGACGTCGAAGCGGTCATCGCCCGCAAACCGGCGCGCCAGCGCTCCAGCTTCACTGGTGCCGCCCAACAGCAACACGCGCCTGCGATGATGTTCGAGTTTGTTCATGGAGCGAGGCAATGACATGAGCGGGCGCTGGTTGTCCATCGTCGGAATTGGTGAAGACGGCCGTGCGGGGTTAAGTGCTAGCGCGATCTCGCTCGTCGAAGCCGCAGATCTCGTGATCGGTGGACAACGGCACCTCGATCTGTTCGGCCCAACGCGGGGCGAAAAGCGGGTTTGGCCGGCTCCACTCGATGCTGTTGTGCCTGACCTTCTAGCACGCCGTGGCACACCAGTTGCGGTTCTCGCCTCTGGCGATCCGTTCTGGTATGGCGCGGGCGTAGCGCTGGCGCGCACGATACCGGCCGATGAAATGCTGGTGGTGCCTTCGCCTTCGAGCCTGTCACTAGCCGCCGCCCGCATGGGCTGGGCGCTGCAAGACACGGTCACGCTTGGGCTGAACATGCGCGGCCTGACACCGCTCATCCGCCGTCATCTGCACCATGGCCGGAAAATTTTGGCACTTTCGTTGAACGGCGAGACGCCGCGCGAAGTTGCAGCGCTGCTGACCGCTGCTGGCTTTGGCCCAACGCGCCTGACCATCTTGGCGGCACTTGGCGGATCACGCGAGCGCATCCGGTCAACGACGGCAGCAACCTTCGACTTGAGCGATGCCGGTCCGCTCAATATCATTGCCGCCGATATCTCGGCCGGACCTGATGCGCGGCCCATTCCTTACAGCTGCGGCCTGCCTGACGATATGTTCGAGAACGACGGCCAACTCACCAAGCGCGAAATTCGCGCCGTAACTCTTTCATCGCTCGCGCCTTCGAGCGGCGAGCTTCTTTGGGATATTGGCTTGGGAAGTGGTTCGGTTGCAATTGAGTGGCTGCTCGCGCATTCATCAAACAACGCGATTGGCATTGAGCGTGATCCGGAACGGGCGGCACGGGCTGCACGCAATGCTGTTTCGCTGGGTGTGCCGCATCTTGATGTTCGAACGGGCCTGGCATCTGCCGCGCTCCCTGGCTTAACCGCTCCTGATGCGATTTTCATCGGCGGTGGTGCCACGCAAGAACTCATCTCCCAGTGTTGGGCTGCACTTAAATCCAACGGCCGGTTGGTCGCAAATGGTGTGACTTTGGAAACCGAAGCCGTCCTACTGTGCTCACACGCTCAATACGGCGGGTCTTTGACACGCATCAGCATAGAGCGAGCAAGGGCTGTCGGCGGCAAGCAAGGCTGGTGGCCCGCCATGCCGGTGATGCAGTGGGTTACGCACAAACGGGATACATCATCATGATGGCCATAGGACTTGGAGCCCGCGGAGATAGCGACGCCCCCAGCATCACTGCTGCCATTGCGCATGTTGAGAAACTCTCGGGCGAGACAGCCCACATCGTCGCGACATTTAAGGAGGCCGTATTTATTGAACGCGCCCGCGAGGCCGTTCAACCAACATTTGCATTGTTCGAAGCCTTACCGCTCGATGCCCTGCAGGCACGGGCCGGCGACTGCAAAACGCTTTCAAAACGCGTGATGAAAGTTTTTGGTATCGGTTCTCTGGCGGAGGCCGCTGCATTGGCAGCGGCAGGGCCAGGGTCAAAACTGATTTTGCCGCGGGTTACCATCGGCTTTGTTACGGTAGCGGCGGCGGTGTCCAAAGATCACCGGAAGGCGCGTCGATGACGGTCCATTTCATCGGTGCCGGGCCTGGAAGCCCCGATCTTATTACCGTGCGCGGGCGTGATTTGATCGCACGCTGCCCTGTGTGTCTGTATGCGGGCTCGCTCGTGCCCGAAGGACTTTTGGGCTACTGCCCGCCGGGTGCTCACATCGTCAACACCGCACCGATGTCGCTTGATGAAATCATCGCAGAAATTGAAAGTGCCACGTCTGCGGGTCATGATATTGCACGGCTGCATTCCGGAGATCTTTCGATCTGGAGCGCCCTTGGTGAACAACTTCGCCGCCTCGACCGGCTCGGTATCCGCTATTCGATTACCCCGGGGGTCCCCGCGTTTGCGGCTGCATCGGCTGCACTTGCACGCGAATTGACCTTGCCGGAGGTGGCGCAATCGGTTGTATTGACGCGCACGCAGGGCCGCGCGTCATCCATGCCAGATCTGGAATCGCTTGAGGCGTTCGCGACAACGCGAGCGACCCTTGCTGTGCACCTTTCCATTCATGTTCTCGAAAGCGTGGTCGAACGGCTGACGCCATTCTACGGTGCCGATTGCCCAGTTGCGATTGTCTATCGAGCGTCATGGCCCGATGAGGCGATTATCAGAGGTACTTTGGGAACCATATCTGCACGGGCTGCAACGGCCCAGCTGGAACGCACAGCATTGATCCTTGTGGGCCAAGCCCTGGGGCACGACGATTTCCGCGAAAGCGCCCTTTACGATCCCGGCTACAGGCGGCGGTACAAGGGCGGCTGAACCCCATCACACCTTGGCACTCTGACTTCGGCCGCACAAAGATCCATCGCGATCGAAGATCACTACATCGAGCGCAATATCGCTGCCCGACAGCGTTCTCGCAGCAGCAGCACGTGCCCGTTCAGCAATATTGCTCGCAAGATCGATTTCTGAAGACTTTGCCATCCCAAGAATTTGCTGTGCCGTATTGGCCTGTTTCGCCTCGTCAACCAGCGCATCGGAAGCCCCTGCTTGGCGCAGCCACTCAGCGATTTGATCGAGGTCGACCACGCCGCGGCGCGAGTGCAAGTCCATTCGGCCCATGGCAAGCTTAGACATCTTAGCAAAACCGCCAGCAACAGTGACGCGCGCAACAGGATGCGACTTCAGATATTTCAGCATCCCGCCTGCAAAATCACCCATGTCGATCAAAGCGACCTCTGGCAAGTGATAAAGCTTGGCAATTGCGGCCTCAGACGTGGAACCCGTGGCACCGGCCACGTGCGTGATGCCCGTCGCGCGCGCAACGTCGATGCCACGATGAATCGAGTGGATCCAAGCGGAGCACGAAAATGGGACCACAATTCCTGTTGTTCCAAGAATTGACAATCCACCGACGATTCCAAGCCTCGGGTTCAGCGTTTTCTCCGCAATCTTCTCGCCACCTGGAATTGAGATTTCAACGACAATGTCTGGAGGCTTTGAAAACCGCACGGCTGCTTCTTCAATTGCAGCGCTGATCATTTGTCGTGGCACAGGATTGATAGCCGGTTCGCCGGGCGGGATGGCAAGGCCAGGACGCGTTACCGTCCCGACACCAGGGCCCGCCCGGAATGTCACGCCCGTCTGTGGTGCGCCTTCGCTCACGGTCACGACGACCAAGGCCCCGTGCGTCACGTCCGGGTCATCGCCGGCATCCTTGACAATAACGGCGGTGGCTTCGCCTCTTTTGAGAGACTGACCGGCAAGTGCGAAAGAGGATTGCTGTCCATTG
>JANNXL010000267.1:0-2717 GCA_031409575.1 Hyphomicrobium sp. | reverse complement strand
GGCAAATCGACCGTTTCTCGTCGTCAGACCAAAGCCGCCTCGTTCGACGTGCCACCCAAAACCCCATAGTGTCCGCTATCCAAAGCAGACACTATCTCACCCTCTATAAGCGCGGCAGGGCAGTCAGCCCGGACGGTAACGGTGAAAATGTGGTGGATAATCAATCATCTAACGACACGTCCCTCTTCGCTGCGGGGGAGCAAATGTTGCCGATCGGTGGCTATGGACCGTTATCCTTCTGTGGTCAGAACGTCGCGGGTCCTGTCAGAAGCGCGAACGGCTCATAAAGGCACGGCTCCAAGATACTGATGTGGCAGAACAACTGCATTGCAGACGGAATCGCAGAGCGTCTAGAGTGGACTTTACGGTTATTGTGGCCAAGAGGGTGAATTTATGAGCAAGCGTCTTCGGGACCCTGTGCACGGGCTGATCGTTTTCAGTGACGCCAACCCGATCGACATGCTGGCTTGGCAACTGATTGACGCTCCTGAGTTTCAAAGGCTCCGCCGTATTCGGCAGCTTGGTGTTTCCGAATTCACATTTCCCGGTGCCGTGCATACTCGGTTCGCCCATTCGATTGGCGTTTTCCACAACGCGCGCAGGCTGGTCGAGGTTGTTGATCGCGAGATGCACCGGAACAACACGCCCGTTAACGCCGAGCGTGCAGAAGTTGCGAAGGTCGCGGCACTGCTTCACGATCTGGGACATGGCCCGTTCAGTCACACATTTGAAGGAGTGCAGGCTTCCCGCGGAGTCAAAAGGCGCCACGAAAAGTGGACCGCAGATATCATTCGTAACCCCGACGGAGCTCTTCGCCCCCTCTTGGATGCCTATCGTGCCGGATTTTGCGACGAAGTGGCAGGGCTACTGGAATCCGACGACCCAACCGATATCTATCATTCCGTAGTCTCGAGCTCGTTTGATGCGGATCGTCTCGATTATCTTCAACGAGATCGCATGATGACTGGGACAGGTGCTGGCGCGATTGATCTGGACTGGCTGATTGACAATATCCGGGTCGCGGAAATTGACATTGGCGCGCCGGATGAAGGCGATGATCCAGTGAAAAAGGTTGCTACTTTTTGTCTTGCGAAGAAAGCGCTACCGGCTGCGGAGCAGTTCTTGCTGGCACGGTACACGTTGCACCAACAAGTGTATTTCCACCGCGCGACACGCTGCGTGGAACACATGATCGGCAAGCTACTCCGTGCCGTTGCAAAGCACGCCGCTGCAGGTGAGGGAGCAGCGCAGCGCACCGGCCTTGTTGCCGACCATGCCCTTCTCCGGTTCTTTGCGCCCGACGGAGAAACCGTATCGAACTACCTGGCACTCGACGACGCTCTTGTCTTCGGTTCTTTGGACCTACTGGTGCGAGCCGAAGATGCCGAGATTGCTGACATGGCCAAGCGGTTGGGGTGTCGGCAGCTCTACAAAACACTTGATTTGGCTGATTTCGGCGAGGACTCTGGTACTCAGCGCCGTCGACTCCGAAGAATCTCAGGCATGTTCGCTGCTGAGCTGGCGCCCGACGTTGCGACCGTGATGCTTGACGACAAGGCATCCATAAGCATTTACTCGGAAATCGGAGGCGATGAAGATCGAATGCACAAGAAACTGCACGTTCTCGATGCTGGCCAACCTGTTGAGATCAGCAAGGTCTCGCCGTTGATCCAAGCGCTCGAAGACAAAAAGCAGTTTACACGGTTCTATTTCGAACAAGTAGCAGATAGGGAGAGGGCGAAACTATGACGGGGGACACGCTATGAACGAAGCTGAGGATCATGTGGCAGCGATCATCTGTGCAGCTGGCGGACGTTTGGTGAGCCGGATCAGAATGCAGAAGATCGCCTACCTCCTGGACCAGCTTGGGACGGAGAGTGGCTTCGACTACCAGTATCATCACTACGGACCGTATTCGCGCGACTTGGACAACGCGATTCTCGATGCAACCGCTTTCGGTTTGGTTGAAGAAAAGCACGAGCATCGCCAAAGTGATGGCGCTCGATACAGTGTTTTTGTGTGCAAGAATATGGAGCCGAAGTCTGGATTTGGCCAACTTGGTGCTCAAAAAGCTGGCGAACTTGTGCGGCTGTTTTCGGAAACAAATGTTACTGTACTGGAACTTGCCGCGACTGCGCACTGGTTGGCGGCCGTAGAGAAAGTTCCGGACTGGCAGCAGGAAATCGTCCGGCGAAAGGGCCCAAAGACCGAAAACGGGCGTCTCGCTAAGGCCGAAGCACTTTTGGGCCAGCTTAACCTTGCACCTGCACATGGATGATCTCTTGCTGGGCAGACTTCCAGTTCATTGACCGACTGAAACGACCATCTCACAGCGAGAGCAAAGAACTGCTTCTTCCTTAATTGGAGCAATCCTTGTCTTGCGACTGTGAGATGATGTGCCCGGTAACGCTGCTCTTTGATTCCTGTCAATGTCAGCGTCCATCCTGCCAACTTTCTGGGAATACGAAGTTGGCGAGGGCCCTCTTTCCTAAGATATCCGCCACTGTTCGGTGTGGGGTGCATCGTCAAAATGCACCCCATCATGCTATCGTCAAACGTTCGCGAATAAATCCGGGTGAGCTACTCCCCATCGATTGGACAGTTTCGGCGGTGAGTTAAGCTACTTTTTGCATCTGCTGATCGGGTTGGGTTGCGTTGATGATGCGCCGATAGAACACGGCGGGCGGGGTGCCGCCAAGCGATGAATGCGGGCGGTG
>JANNXL010000266.1:0-3876 GCA_031409575.1 Hyphomicrobium sp. | reverse complement strand
GCCCAGGCATGGTGCGCCTCGGCCGGCGCCAGCGTTCCCGAAAGGAAGTAGCCGTTAACGTAGCGAGCCGGTATGCCGAGCACGCGGGCGGCTGAAATGAAAACGTGCGCGTGGTCTTGGCACACGCCGTGACCGCTCGCGAGCGCGTCGGTGGCGGTGGTGTGCTGATGTGTTGTCCCGATTTCGTAGATAACGGCTTCGGAGACGGACTGCATCAGTTCATGCAAGGTTTCCAGCACCGTGCGCCGTTGCGCCTGGCGGGCCAAGTCGATGAGGGCCGGTGAAGGCGCTGTCTTGGGTGTTGTACGCAAATAGACGCGCAGCGGCGCAGCGTCGGACAGGCCGCGAGCAACGCCAGAGCAATCCAGTGTCTCAACGACGCCGCGCGCCTCGATCTCGATACTGTCGTGCGTGGTTGCGATGGACGCCAGCACAACTGCGTTGCCGAAACAATCGACGAACCGGAACCCAGACTCAATTCCTGGTGCTGTCACCGTCCAGGATACAACGCGCTGGGCGTCGAAAGTCGGCGGTTCCAGCCGCAAGCTCTGAATTGAATAGCGGGCCGGGCAATCGTAGCGGTATTTGGTTTTGTGGAGCACTTCGATGAGCATGGGCAACTGTTATCCGGTGAAGTGATAGTCTTCGGAGATCTGGATCCCGAGCGCGTTTGTCCGGCCGATTAAGCCGGTCAAAAACTCGTGAAGCCCTGTCCGGAAGATGCTGTCAATGTCGCTGTGCGCCAGAAGTTTCAAGGTTTCCCGCGCCATCTCGGCACTGCCGGGTTTGTGCTGATAGAGAGCAGCGAGACCATCAATGGCCGTGGTGATTTCGCCGTAACACGAGTTGAGTGAACGCGGCATTTGCGGATTCAAAATCAGGAAGTCGGCGATACCTGAGGCGCGATATGTGTCCTTATACACCCAGCGATAGCTGCGATGCGCAGACACCGACCGCAGGATTGCCGACCACTGCGTGTTGTCTACACTGCTGCCAACCATTTCCGGCCTTGGCAGGAGCACGAAATATTTCACGTCAAGAATACGCGCAGTGTTGTCGGACCGTTCCAGAAACGTGCCAAGCTGGCTGAAGTAAAAAGTGTCGTTGCGCAAAATCGTGTTGAGCAGAGCGCCACGGTAGGCCGCAGAGCGTTCCTTGATCCAGTCCAGTAGTTTCAATAGGTTGCTTGATGAAATGTTCTCTGGGTCGATAGCTTCAAACTCGATCCACGAGCTGTTGAGGCATTCCCACATCTCGCGCGTAAGTGCGGTGCGCTGGGCGCGCGCATTGCGCCTCGCGGTCGACAGACACGTTCGAATGCTGGATGGGTTTGATGAGTCAAACACGAGAAAGTTTACAACGTCGCGCGTCGTCATCGAGTCGTATTTCTCGCAGTAAAGCGCATCGCAGCCGCCACTCTGCAGCGTCGAGAGCCAGTCGTGCTGCAGGGTCCCCTCATCGCTGTCGTGGGACGCATCCTGGCGCGGCACGAGCACAATGCGAAAGCCGACCTCGATGAGCCGGGCCATGTTCTCCGCTCGCTCGACATAACGCGACAGCCAAAATAGATCGTTTGCAGTTCGCCCTAGCATGCCCACACTGCCTCTCCGGCAGCCCTTTAATCGCCGACGCGTTCACCTAATCTTGCAAGACCCACGTATCTTTCGTGCCGCCGCCCTGACTCGAATTGACCACCAAGGATCCCTGGCGCAGCGCCACGCGCGTCAGCCCGCCTGGCACCAGCCGTACCTGATCACCCACCAGAACGAACGGCCGGAGATCGAGATGCCGCGGCGCGACGCCAGCGTCAACGAGCGTCGGGCAGGTGGAGAGCGAGAGTGTGGGCTGAGCGATATAGTTGCTGGGGTTCTTTTTCAGTTTTTGGCGGAAGGCCTCGATTTCAGCGCTGGACGCGGCCGGCCCGACGAGCATGCCGTAACCCCCTGAGCCGTGCACTTCTTTCACCACAAGTTCGGCGAGATTTTCCAAAACATAAGTGAGTTCAGAAGCGTTGCGGCAGTTGAAGGTTTTCACGTTCTTCAGAAGCGGTGCCGAGCCGGTATAGAACTGGATGATCTCGGGAATGTAACTGTAGATAGCCTTGTCGTCAGCAATGCCCGCGCCTGGCGCGTTCACGAGCGTGACCCGGCCTGCGCGGTAAACGTCGAACAGGCCCGGCACGCCCAGCATCGATTTGGGATCAAACACCAGGGGGTCTAGAAAATCGTCATCGATACGCCGGTACAGCACATCGATGCGTTTAAGTCCTTGGGTCGTCTTCATCTGCAGCGCGCCATCGAGCACGACGAGGTCTTGACCCTCTACGAGTTCAATTCCCATCTGGTCGGCAAGGAACGAATGCTCAAAGTAGGCGCTGTTGTAGGGCCCTGGTGTGAGTAGCGCAATTTCGGGATCATGATCGATACCGGATGGCGCAACGCTCTCCAGCGTGCGCAGCAAGCAATCCGGGTAGGTCTCCACCGGAGCGACACGGTTCTTGGCAAACAGATCCGGGAACATGTGCATCATCGTTTCGCGGTTCTCCAGCATGTAGGAGACGCCCGACGGCGTGCGCGTGTTGTCTTCAAGCACGTAGAAATCATTCTCGCCGGTGCGCACGAGATCGATGCCGATGATGTGTGAGTAAATACCAAGTGGCGGATCAACGCCGATCATTTCTGGCACGAATGCGCTGTTCTGAATGATCAGTTCAGCGGGGATCCGCCCGGCGCGCACGATCTCTTGACGATGATAGATGTCATACAAGAACGCATTCAGCGCGCGCACACGTTGCTCGATGCCAGCTGACAAGCGGCGCCACTCGGCCGCTGCGATAATGCGCGGCAGGATGTCAAACGGAATAAGCCTTTCGGCAGCTTCGCCGTTGCCGTAGACGGCGAATGTAATGCCTAGTCGCCTAAAAATAGCTTCGGCTTCTGTACGTTTCGAATGCAGATCGTCGATTTTTTGAGTGCCGAGCCATTGAGCGAGCGCCGAGTAAGGCTCGCGCACGCTGTCGCCGAGCCCCCTCATTTCATCAAATGCGGCCGTCATTCTTCACCCCTTGCGCCAGTAAGCACTGTGATGAGCAAGCGCTGGGCCAACAGATCAACTATTTGAAATAAAGTAATAAAGAAAGAAATTCACGTGTTTTCTCTGCACGCCACAACGGCAGGTGAGTAGAAATTAGGCACTTTGGGTCGAGATGACAAATTCGGCAATCAGACGTGGTTTTACCATCAGACTGCTTCGCGGAAGCTTTGTGCTGTTTCCAGGTCGACCGACACAAGCTGTGAGATGCCCTTTTCGGCCATGGTGACGCCGAACAGCCGGTTCATGCGCGTCATGGTCATGGGGTGATGCGTGATGACGAGGAAGCGTGTGTCGGTTTCCGCTGCCATCTTTTCCATAAGCGTACAGAAGCGATCGACGTTGGAATCATCCAGCGGCGCGTCGACTTCGTCGAGCACGCAAATAGGCGACGGGTTTGTCAGAAACACCGCAAAGATCAGCGACATGGCCGTGAGTGTCTGTTCACCGCCGGACAGAAGCGAAAGCGTTGCCGGTTTCTTGCCTGGAGGTTTGGCGATGATTTCGAGACCGCCTTCCAGCGGATCCTCGGCGTTGATGATTTCAAGACGCGCTTCGCCGCCGTTGAACAAGCTCGTGAACAAGCGCTGGAAATGGCCGTTGACGGTTTCGAAGGCGTCATCAAGCCGTTTCTTGCCTTCGCGGTTCAGCTGACCGATGGCTCCGCGCAGCTTGGCAATCGCCTGCTCCACATCATCGCGCTCGGTTTCAAGAGACGCGTGTTGTTCCTGAAGCACCGTCAGTTCATCGTCGGCTTGCAGGTTCACGCCGCCCAGCCGCTCGCGA
>JANNXL010000265.1:0-4448 GCA_031409575.1 Hyphomicrobium sp. | reverse complement strand
CATCACGCAGCGCACTCATGATTTGATGCGCCACACGCTCGCCAGTCACACGCGTCCAAATATGCAGCGTGAACAGATGCTCATGCCCTGGATCCGTTCCTGTGCTCCAGTCGCGCACCGTCGATTGACCGAAGGTGACATAAGGCAGCGCCGCGCCGTTCGGCACGTCGTCGTAAATGCGCGGCCCGCCGAGCAGCGCGGTCAGCGGCGCATCATTGGTGAGGGCGGTAAATACGGCCTTCTGAAGTTCCCAAGCGCTACTTGCCATCAGTCACCTCCTTTGTCCGGATCAGCCAGCAAAGTTGCCAAGCCGGTGCCAGGTTCGGCAGCAGCCGATGTTGCATGCAATGGCCTTGACCCTAAGGCGCGTTTGTCGCGCGCGCGCAAGGCCGCTTCGCGAACAGCACGCTCTTTGAGGCGTTCGATTTGCACCGCTGAAAAAACACTGCTGATGCCCGAGACAATATCGCGGCGTCTCATGGCAAGCGCTCCTCGGCCAGGCAGCGTTGAAAGCGATGCGCCTCGTCCACGTCGGCGACGCTGCGGATGTCGAACACGCGCGTGCCATATAGGAATCGCATGTGCGGCCCGGCATCGGCGCGATAACGAATCCAGATCTCATGCGAGGCACGCCCTTGCAGGGCATCGGCTTCAACACGTTCATCGCCGCCAAGGGGAGAGAGCGCCGCCCAAACGTCGGCAACTGCATTCCATGTAACAGTCGCGCCGCCACCGCCATCCGGGCTACGCACGGCTTGCTGCAAGGTCATGCGCTGGCGCATGCGCCCAATGACCGGCCCGCTCATATCCGCACCGCGCGATACGGCATCAAAAGGTCTGACACCGCCTTGGGAATGTTTGCGCCATTGCCGCCGATTTCCATCGGATCGCGGTGCTCATACCAATGCGCGGCAAGCAGCAGCAGCGCGTGGCGGATGGAGGCCGGAACGTCGGTGGCCAGCGTGCCGAAACCTGCCGTAAAGGCGATTTCAATTCCGGTTGCGGCTTTGCCCGGTTGCGGCCAGCCGGTGCCGGATCGAACGAGGCGCGGGGCAAGGCTCGCGCCATCGAGGACATAGTCAGAGGCCGCAAGCACGGTGGGCGTGCCCGTCGCGCTCAGAACGCGCGCTGAGACAACGGAGAGGACAGGGCGAATGGGAAAGGTAACGGCACCATCTGGCCATGCGTCGAGCAGTAGCGTCCAGTTTTGTGAAATGAGCGCGAACCCAAGCGCCGCTTCAAGATGCAGCCGTGACGTGAGAATGAGGCTCGCGATCAGTGTGTCCTCTGCGCTGCCATCAAGGCGCAAGTGTGCCTTGGCTTCTGCTACGGTGACAGGCTCCAGCGACGGCCCGCTCGTCAAAACCAATGCCATGGTGATCATCCGCGTGTTGAAGGGGCTTCAAAAAGGACAGGGCCACACGCGCGGGGGAACGCATGCAGCCCTGCCAGAAACGCGCGTGAGGAGGAGGCACGCGCGTAACTTTTGCTGTGCACGTGGCGACTCCCGTTCCGCGCCGAAGGCGCACGAGCCGGCAGGGCCGGCTTGGGCCCATTCGGGCCGGGCGGGAGCCGGCCGCCACGTGCGTTGTGGCGTTGCTTGGTCCGAAGCGCAGTCTTCACTTGGCGCGAAGCGCAATCTTCACTTGGCGCGAAGCGCAATCTTCACTTGGCGCGAAGCGCCCTACGGCCAAGGGCCGACGCGCTGTAGCGCGCCCCGGCGGAGCTGACCCGCTCGGCATTCCTGCCGAGCGGAACAGTCAGCGTGAGCCAATTAGCTCACTGCGAACTTCATCAGCTTGATGGCGTCGAAGTCCTGCACGCCGCCGCCGACGCGCTTTGTGGTGTAGAACAGCACGTAGGGCTTCGTGGAGTAGGGGTCGCGCAACACGCGGATGCCGACCCGGTCGACGATCAGATAGCCGCGCGAGAAATCACCGAACGCCATCGACAGCGAATTCGCCGCGATATCCGGCATGTCTTCGCTCTCGGCGACACCAAAGCCCATGAGCGTCGGGTTTTCGCCGGGGTTGGCGGACGGCTGCCAGAGATAGTTGCCCTGGCCGTCCTTCATCTTGCGGATGACCGACTGCGTCGACCGGTTCATGACGAAGTTGGCATTGGCGCGATACGGCGACTTCGCCGAATAAATCAGATCGACGATCTTGTCCGACGGGTTCGAGGCCGGGAAAGCACCAGCGAGGCCCGACGCGATGTAACCTAGGTTGCCCCAGGTCCACGAGGCGTTGGCGATCGTGGTGTAGGCCAAGAAGCCCTTCGGCTTGTTGATCCCATCGCCGGCGACGAACGCTTTGCCTTCCTGCTCGGCAAACACGAGCCGCACTTCCTCGGCGAGCCACTCGTCGATGTTGACCGCACTGTCGTCGAGCAACGTCGAACTGGCCGCCGGCATGGCGTAGATTTCCATGGTCGGGAACTGCAGTTCGGCGAGCACCGGAGAGTTGGTCTGCGGGCGGGCGGCAACTTCACCGATCCAACCGAAGTCCGGCCCTGTGATCGAGAACGGCCGTTTGTAGACGTTTCCGGAGACTTGGCGCACGCCAGCAATGGCCCGGATGGGGGATATGGCACGCAAGCCGCGATTGACGATGTTTTCGGTTTCCGGCGGAACCAGGTAACCGCCATCCGGGTTCGACCCAACCGACAAGGCTTTGGCTTCCAGATCGCGCAGCGGGCTTTCTTCGCCGCGCCGCATGTAGCCATCGAACGCCGCCTTACGCTGGAGGCCAGCGCGCGTCATCGGTTCAGTGCCGCCAAGCATCGGACGCTGCGATTTGACGGCCAGTTCGTCGATGGAGCGCTTGGTTTCATCGAGTGCGCGATCGATGCGGGCGAGCTTGTCGGTCGTGACAACGTCGGCCGCCGAGCGGCGTTCGATTTGCGCCAAGCGGTCGTCGTTGGTGTCTTTGAAGACTTCGAAAGCGCGCATCAGGCCTTCGAAATCGTGGGCGAGATCGGTGCGTCCCGCTTTCGTTTCAAGATCGGTATGATCAGTCATGGGGTGTTCTTTCAACTCAGAGTTGGACAGTTGGGAGAGGTTCTAGATGAGGGAGCGCAAGAGCTGCGTCGCTTGCCGGATCTGGCGCGCAACGCGAACTGTTTCGCTGTCGCCTTCGCCCGCATCCCGCAAGGTGTGAAGGCCTTTGAGGCCCGAGCGCAAAACCGCGCGCGCCTCAGAGCGCGTGAACCCAGCATCCCGCGTGAGCCAGCGCTCGAATTCCCGTTCCGTGGGCAGGCTGCCTTCGAACGGCCGCGCTTTGACGTGCGTGACACGCGCGCCGGGCAGCATCGGAAACGTAACGATTGAGATTTCCCACAAATCGACTTGCTCAAGCCGGCGGGCGCCGCCCTTGCCATCACGCTTAAAGCGGACCGGCTTGTAGCCAATGGAAAGACCATCCAGGGCGCGGTCGCGCATCAGCGCCAGCACTTCGCGGGCCTTTGGCACGTCGAGTGAGAGCTGCCCCTTGGCGTAAAGCCCGCGCGCGTCTTCTTGCAACGAGGTCCACACGCCAATCGGTTGATTGGCATCGTGTTGGAACAGCATGCGGATGCCGCTTGCACCACGCTCGATGAGGCTGTGCCGGAACGCGCCCGGCGCCACCACATCGTGCGCCAGATCTTCGCGGCCAAACAGGCTCGCGTAGCCTTCGAACGCACCGTCTGTTTGCGCCTGACCCAGGTCAAGCGCGGTGAACTTCAGCTCGGGCGCCCGGCTGGTGGAGTTGGCTCTGGTCATGGGTGGTGGTGCTTTTTTGGTGGTGGTGTGTTGGCTGTGGTGTCAGCGATTCATTTTGCATTGGCGCGCAGATGGTAACGCAGCGGTGAACTTGTAGGTTGGGTTAGAGCGGCCCAGAACTTTCAAACATAGCGACGAACAACCTTCCGCTCGTAACCCAACATTTTTCAGCGGCGTTTCTTAGATGTTGGATTACGGCGCCGGATTGCGCCTAGCCCAACCTACAGCAACTCCATCCGCCATCCGTCCACTGCCCGCCATCGGAGTTGCCCGGAGAGACGCGGGGTTGATCGGGGGCGTATTTGAGAGCGATGCCAGGAGGAGGATTTGCGGGCGTGGGTTCCAGTTCGGGATACCCAACGGCAGCGCGTTTTTCGTTTGTGGTGAGGAATGTCGTGCGCTCTAAACGTGCTATTTTGTTCTAGCGAAACTTACGTCCGGCACTTCTTCAACGGCGGCCTGGAACTGTTGAACAAAAGCGTCCACAACTTCCGCGTTGGCAGTGGAATACACGCCGAACTCGAACATAGACAAATCCGAAATATTTTGACCAGCAATAGCAACGTCTCTGCTCCAAATATCTACTCCGAACAGCATTTTCAAATTATGGATGCGGGCAATGTAGAATTCCAATTTACGCTCGTTCGCTAATTTTTTTACTCGTTTTAACAACGCTTCTCGCGATGAG